>NZ_JBXYJF010000005.1:0-146792 GCF_057396245.1 Psychrobacter sp. CX16 | reverse complement strand
ATTTCCCTTAAGAGCCGTTGAAGACTACAACGTTGATAGGCAGGGTGTGGAAGCGCAGTGATGCGTGTAGCTAACCTGTACTAATTGCTCGTTTGGCTTGACCATACAACACCCAAGTGGTTTTGTATATAAGCTAATTATTTCGATATCACCCTGATGATTTATTTGATTCAGGTTCTTGATAGGTAAAACCAAGTTAAGCTAACCCTTAACCAACTCATATCTATACCCCCTTTGCTGACGACAATAGCACGATGGAACCACCTGATCCCTTCTCGAACTCAGAAGTGAAACATCGTAGCGCCAATGGTAGTGTGGTTCGCCCATGTGAGAGTAGGTCATCGTCAGCTCCCTATACCTTAAAAGCCCCTATTCATTAATTTGAATGGGGGCTTTTTCTTGGACATAGGTTTTAATTTTTAGAAAATTTATACTGATATTAGATAATTTAGAACTCATAAAAGCTTTAGAACAAATCCCCAGGTATCATATCTGGTTCTAATTCAAGACTAAGCTGTTTTTTCTGACGCTGTCTCATACTTTTAATTCGTTGTTTTCGTCCTGTGATGAGTCTTAGTACTTCGCGTTTTTCTTCGTTACTCATTTTTAGCCACAGCTGACGCTCCTGACGACTACGCAGGCATCCAAAACAATATCCTTTTTTATTGCTTTGACAGACCCCGATGCAAGGGTTTGGGATTTCAAAAAGTTCGATTTGGTTAAGCATGAGTCGTTTACCAGTCCGTGGCTCATCAAAAAAGGAATAAGCATTTAATATTTATTAAGTTTAGCATAAGTCCATAATAGCTTATTATCTTGATTAATCATTCATGAGATAAGGAGATTACTATGATAATAGTTTATGCACATGGGCTAGACAGCTCTGCAAATTCGGTAAAAGGTGTCTTACTAGAAGACTACTGTCAGCAATATCATCAAGATATTAAGGTTATACGCCCTGATTTAAATAAATTACCCGAACAGGTTCTTAAGCACTTATGTGACTATGTTGAGCAAGCTAGAGCTGATAACGAAAAGGTTGTAATAATCGGTAGCTCCCTAGGCAGCTATTTTTCGACCTTAGTGAGTAATAAGACCGGTTGCCCTGCATTTTTACTCAATCCTAGTACGCAGCCTCATATTAGCCTACAGCGCTTTGTTGATGACAATGTAGAGTTAAATGCTGATCAGTCGCTTGATACAGTCATTTATAATACGACGGGTGGATGGAATATTACATTTAACGACTTAAGCTGGTTTAACGCTCATAAACTGCAAAATGTTAATAATCCGCAACGCGTATATGCACTCATCAAAGAAGGCGATGAATTATTAGACCCAACAATTGCAGCAGACTTCTACCGCTCTCAAGGCGCCAATGTTAATTTGCAACCAGGGGGCGATCACCGTATGACTGATTTTGAACAACAGCTGCCTTTTATATTATCAGAGGTTTTGAAACTCGTTGAATAGTATTTCTATCTTAATTTAAAAGGCTAGTCATGTTAGCTGTAGCAAATACATTAAAAAACATACGTCAAAGGCTGTCGTTAATTATGATACTGAAACAACTATTCTGCTGATATTCGTTATAATAGGGGTATTGAAACTATAACAAGCTTAGTTAAGCAAAGGATAATATCGTGAGTAAATATACCGCTCAATCACTTGAAGTCTTAGAAGGGCTTGAGCCAGTGCGTCGTCGTCCCGGTATGTACACGGATACCACGCGCCCAAATCATTTGGCTCAAGAAGTTATCGATAACTCTGTGGATGAAGCGTTAGCAGGGCATGCGAAAAGTATTAAGGTGCAGCTGCATCAAGACGGCTCTTTATCCGTTGAGGATGATGGGCGTGGTATGCCAACCGATATTCATCCTGAGTTTAAGCAAACGGGTATTGAGATTATCCTAACGCGTTTGCATGCTGGCGGTAAATTTAATACCAATAACTATCAGGTCTCTGGTGGTCTGCATGGTGTTGGTATTTCGGTGGTTAATGCGCTCTCTAAGCGTGTTGAGGTGACCGTTTGGCGCGATGGCATTCAGTATGATATTGCTTTTGAGAACGGTGCACCCGTTACTAAGTTAACTGAATCAGTAAGCTCTAATAAGCGTAAAAAAGGGACTAAAGTCCGTTTCTGGGTCGATGAGAGTTTCTTTGATAACCCTAAATTTAGTGTTAAACAACTAAAGCACAATCTAAAGGCAAAAGCGGTACTGGCTGCTGGACTATTGATTGAGTTTTATGATGAAATTAATAATGACAAGGTTGTCTGGCAATTCGCTGATGGTGTTGTCGAATATCTTAATGAACAGCTTGATGGTTTAGAGACATTGCCACCTGATCCTTTCTACTTCTCATATGATGCCAAAGAAGGGGAACGTGCAGGTATTACTTTTGCTTTGTCATGGCTACCAGAGGGTGGTAATCCGGTTCAAGAAAGCTATGTTAACTTGATTCCAACAGCGCAAGGCGGTACACACGTTAATGGTCTGCGTACTGGTATTTTAGAGGCCCTACGTGAGTTTTGTGAGATTCATAATCTATTGCCGCGAAATGTTAAATTGACTGGTGAGGATGTTTGGGATGGCATAAACTATATCCTATCGCTTAAATTTAGTGAGCCGCAATTCTCAGGCCAGACAAAGGAGCGTTTATCGAGTCGAGAAGCAGCGGCAGCGGTTCAAGTGCAAGCGAAAGATGCCTTCAGTCTGTGGTTAAATCAAAATGCAGAACTGGGTACCCAGATTGCGGAATTGGCTATCTCTAAAGCAGGCAAACGCTTAAAATCTGCTAAAAAGGTCGCGCGTAAAAAGATTACACAAGGTCCTGCACTGCCTGGTAAGCTTGCTGATTGTCGCGGCGGTGTTCGTGATGGTGCTGAGTTATTCTTGGTGGAGGGTGATTCAGCAGGTGGTAGTGCTAAACAGGCTAGAGACCGTCATTTTCAGGCTATTTTACCGCTGCGTGGTAAGATTTTAAATACATGGGAAGTGTCACCTGATACCGTACTTTCAAGTCGTGAGATTCATGATATTGCCATTGCCATTGGTGTTGACCCAGCATCTGATGATTTATCTGAGCTACGTTACGACAAGATTTGTATCTTAGCTGATGCGGATTCTGATGGTCTGCATATTGCGACTCTTATTTGCGCGCTGTTTGTGAAGCATTTCCCTGCGCTTGTGGATTCAGGTCATTTGTTCGTCGCCATGCCACCATTATATCGAATTGATATCGGTAAAGAGGTGCATTACGCCTTGGATGAGAGTGAACTTGATCATATTCTAGGCAATGTGTCAGGTAATAAAAAGCCACAAATTACCCGATTTAAAGGCTTGGGTGAGATGAGTGCAGAACAGCTGCGTGAGACGACCATGAGTCCAGATACACGACGTTTAGTACAGCTAGATATGGATGATATGCAGCTGACCAATAGTATGATGGATATGCTATTGGCTAAAAAACGTGCTTCAGATCGTAAAGCATGGCTTGAGAGCAAAGGTGACCTTGCAGAGATTTTAGTATAGCCAAAAAGAATGGATGCAGATTATCTTAATTAATAATAAAGACTATCAATTTATAAGGATATCCTATGCTAAACAAAGATAAGGTAAAGGCCGTATCTAGGAGTAAATTACCACAGCTAACTCGAAAAAAATTAGGTAAACAGGTACCCAGACGCGGTAGTCGGCTCATACCGCCTGCAGCCCATTTATTTTTAAAGGTGCTAGGTTGGAGAATTGTGGGCTCAGTGCCTGATGTTCCCAAGGCGCTTTATTTGGCATTGCCACATACATCAAACATTGATGCGCTTTATTCCATACCGACTCTATTGGCCTTAGATTTAGACATGAGTTTGATGGGTAAAAAAAGCTTATTTAAAAACCCAGCAATGGGTAAGTTTCTGACATGGGCAGGAGTTATTCCTATTGATCGTGATGATAAAGGGTCAGTCTTGCAGTCAACTATTGATCATTTTAATGCAAGTTCCAAGCTGCATTTGGGCCTAGCACCAGAAGGCACGCGAGAATTTTCAGAGAAGTTAAAGACAGGATTTTATTACATTGCAGAAGGGGCGAATGTTCCGATTATACCGGTTGCTTTAGATTATAAGACCAAAGAAATTCGCTTTATGACCCCAGTGGAATCAACGGGTGACATAGACGCTGATATGACTAAAATCATTCAGCAGTATAAAGGTGTTGTACCTAAACATCCTAAAAAGATGTCGAAAGTACTGCAGGATTTGAATAACGAATAACGAATGACGTTAAATTTTGAGTATAAAAAAAGGCGAGTTCTTACTTGATAATAGTAGGAATTCGCCTTTTTTTTGTTTAAAGGTTACCAATTATCTAAAAGGCAGGATGACCATTTGAGGCGCTGATACCACCATCGACAGGCAGATTTACACCAGTAATCATAGCAGCATCTTCGCTGGCTAAGAAGGTAATGGCTGCTGCAATATCTTCAGGAGAAATAATACGGCCTAATGGACAGCGCGAGTTAAAAGCATTGGTCTTCGCATCATCTTGTTGAATATTAGTGGTCATATCGGTGCGGGTCAGACTTGGATTAACCGCGTTAACACGAACGCCATCCGGGCCATGGTCCAAGGCCAAGGTACGTGTTAGGTTAGTAACCCCTGCTTTTGAAGCATTATAAGCAGCCATATTCCAATCACCGCCTAAACCTGATACAGAGGACACGTTGACGATATTGCCTTTAGATTTAATCAGCTCTGGCATTACCGCTTGGCACACATAAAAAGTACCGTTTAGGTTTACATCGATAGCTGCTTGCCAGTCTTCTTGAGACAGCTCTGTGATTTTGCCCATGGCTGATTTGCCGGCGTTATTAACCACGACATCAATATGACCGAATTTCTTGACCACGTGATCGACCATGGCTTTGACTTGACTTTTATCACTAATGTCACAAGTGACCGTTAGATGATTGTCTGTATGAATAAAGGTATGGTCCTCTGGGAACTCAGCTGCGGTTTCCTCTAACGTTTCTTGTGTACGTCCTACTAAGGCCACTTTTGCGCCTTCTTGTGCGAATCTAAGCGCAGTAGCACGTCCAATGCCAGAACCTGCACCAGTAACAATAACAGTCTTCTCTTTAAAGCGTTTCATATGAATACCTTGCCTTATAATTTTAAAATCATGATTCTCAATAGAATTTTGACAATAATCAGCGGGCTTAGCAACCATTGGTGTGACTGAGTTATGTAATATAACCCATCATTGAGAGCAGTTGCTGCGTTAAATTCGCTAAGGCCGCTTAGGTCTTGCTTATAATCGCTTACTATCTAATTGTAGGCATAAGCTTATGGTTTTTATCTTAATTACTATTTTGATGTTTTATCTGTCTCATATATTTATGATAGTCAGGATGCAAAAAAGGCAGCCAATTGGCTGCCTTTTTTTAAGAGTTATAACTAACATCTATCTCGATGATAATATCTAGCAAATATTATTTGTCGTCAGATGTTGGTAGTGAAGGCTCTTCACCTGAAAGAGTAGTGATAGAAGGTTCTTCACCTGTTTTCTCTTGAGTATTAGCGATGGCTTTTTCTGCCTTCGCTTTAGTGGCTTCTTTTTCTGCTTTATCTTGAATCTTACGTAAGAAACGTGCAGCGGCTTCTTGACCACCAAGACCAAATGATAGAGCGAAAGCAACAGCAACCGCACCCAAAGTAAGACCAAAGGCAAGGTTAACGATTGAATCGGCAATGCCCATCGCTTTTAGACCCATCGCAAGCACTAGGCCCATGATAAGTACACGAACGATAGTTGCTAGGAAGTTTGAGCCTTTATCAGAACGCTCAACAACGCCAGCGATGATGTTAGCAAGCCAGAAACCGATGAATAGGATAACAGCACCAAGGATGATGTCTGCACCAAAGCTGATGAACATAGTGATGATAGCACTAATTTGTTCAAAACCTAGTAGGTCAGCGGCAAGAATGCCAGCAAACAACATAGCGAAGAAAACAATCGCATGGCCAACAAGGTCAGAAACTTTAGTGTTACCCATAGCGCTATCTAGGCCAACTTTCGCTGGTAGAGCGTTAACAGTGGTATTCTCAAGTAAACCTTTAACAACGTTAGCAACCATTTTCATGATGAAGTAAGTAATAATCAAGATTGCAGCTGCAGTAAAGATATTTGGCAGAGCGTTCATGATTTTGTTCAGCATATTAGTTGCTGGACGTGAAATTACTTCGATGTTTAATGCGTCAAGAGCAATGATAGTGGTTGGGATGATAACCATTAAGAAAGCTAATGAACCAGCAATGTTTGGTAGGCTGTTTTCACGGTTATTACTGATACCCGCTTTTTCCGCAAAACCTTGTAGGTTTAGGCTTGATACCATGTTGGTAACGATGCCGCGGATGATTTTAGCCACAATATAGCCAACAAAGAATACGACAGCAGCCATAAAGATGTTAGGAATGTAGCTGATTGCTTTGTTAAGCATATTGGTTAGCGGTGCAAATAAACCGTCTAACTGCAATTGGCCAAGTACGATTACTAAGATGAATAGTAAAATTACCCAGTAAACCATGTCAGCAATGGTGCTGCTCATTGGTTGAACGCCGGCTTCAGCACTTAATTTTTCATCTAGTGTGGTTTTAGATAGTGCAGCATTGATCGCAGTGCGAGCAACTGTTGCAATAACCCAACCGATAACACCAATAACCACAGCGCCTAATAGCGTTGGAATGAATGATAGAACGCTATCAATCATATTGGCAAATGGTGCTGAAATAGCATTTAAGCTAAGCATGCTTAATGCGCCAGAGATGGCCATTAAGAACACAAACCAAAAAACGACTTTGGCAATGATGTTTTCGATATCGTATGTTTTACCTGTTGAGCTATTAACACGCTGGTTTAAGTTAACACGTGCTAATAAGTTACGTACCACACCACCTAAAGCCATAGCGATTAACCAACCAATAACGAATATCAGAATAGCTGCGATAATCGAACCAATTGGTCCGCTTAAATTGTTATTAAACCAAACAAACATGTTGTCCATGCTGTTTCTCCTATAATGTAATGCAATAAGAGGGGCAGAAAAACCGCCCCTATAACTACTTTTGTTGTTTTAAATTTTGCTGTCTAGCAAGATTATTGTGACAAAATATCTGACGATGACTTAGTCAGACAACTTAAGAAACAAGTTATTTAGTCAGTTTTATTTAACTAAATATTCAATTCAACTAATGATATCAGTTGGTCAATAATAGCCAATCTAAATAACTGACAGTTCACGACCCCACTTTATCGGATTAGTTAACAATAATAAACAGCTATCTTTCATATATGTTTAAATATATGCATATAAATGTGATATAGCACCAATTTATTAACATATTCTATACATTTATCTATCGTATTAACGTAGCTGTATGGTGAATGAGTGTCGATTTTGATATTATTAGCCCCATTGATATAAATAACGTATCCTATAGGATTCTTTAAAATTATACCGATGTTGGTTCGTCGATTTTACTAAATTAATATTTCATTAAAGTTTAGGTGTAAACACATTCTCTTTATTTTATATCTTAGAAGAAAGAGGTAATTGATTTAATTAGCTTTAAACAGTGTTATAGATAAGCGATAAACAGTATTAAACATAAATCGCATTAAACGATAATGTGTCACCTTTAACGGTTATAACAGGGACACATTATTTCATTCAATCTGAATATAATTTTAATTCACTACAGAGAACATTTATTTATGAAAAAAGTAATGGCCCCTAAAGTACTTGCAGTTGCCCTATTAAGCTCGCTTGCATTTGCATGTGCAAATAATGGCAATAAATCTGAACAAAGCAGCTCTACGGCGACAGTCACTGAGCAAAGCTCTGAGCTTGAAAAAGTAGGTTACAGCATCGGCTACATGATGGCTGAAGGCAATAAAGAGATGGTTGATGACTTAAATCTAGATACTTTTGAGCTTGGTTTTAGAGATGCTTATAACGGTAAGGAAGCGGCTTTAACTGAAGAGCAAATGCAAGAAGTTGTGATGAGCTATCAGGAAAGAAAGCAGACTGAAATGATGGAAAAAATGCAGCAAGCAGCCGTCACTAATAAACAAGAAGGCGATAAGTTCCTAGCCGAAAACGCTAAGAAAGAGGGTGTTAAAACCACTGAATCTGGTCTTCAGTATAAAGTACTTAAGCCAGGTAATGGCAAATCACCAAGTGACAGCGATATGGTTAAAATTAACTATGAAGGCAAATTACTTGATGGTACCGTATTTGATAGCTCGTATGACCGTGGTGAGCCCGTTGTATTCCCAGTACAAGGTATGATTCCAGGCTTTAGCGAAGGTCTAACGCTTATGAAAGAGGGTGGTCAGTATGAATTATATATCCCTGCAGAGCTTGCGTATGGCGAAACGGGTAACCCAGGTATTGATCCAAACAGTACTTTAATCTTCAAAGTAGACATGATTGAAGTGAACCCAGCAATGCCTGAACAGCCAGCGGCAGCACCATCAGCACAATAATCTAATCAGTCGAGTTATATTAGATATTGCTAGATAGATATTTAGTCGCTAATTCATATAAAAAAGGTCTGCAAATCGCAGGCCTTTTTTGTGTGGAAATTTATTCAGCTAAAGCTTAAAAGTAGTCGACTTATAGTTTTTTACGGAAGACTTTTGAGTTACGACCATTATAATAGGTGGTCTTACGTGGCTCAGGTAATTCTTCAGCGCTAACTTCTTCAAAGCCTTGTTCAACAAACCAATGCGCGGTACGGGTCGTCAATGCAAATAGTTGATGGCGGCCATGACTGCGCGCTTGTTGTTCTAAGAAAGCTAATAAGTCGGCACCGCGGCTACCATTGCGGTAATCAGGGTGGATGGCAATAGAGGCCACTTCTGCAGAATCTTCATCTAATGGATATAAGGCAGCACAGCCTAAAGTCATACCATCACGTTCAATGACACTATATAGCTCAATCTCTTGCTCTAAACGCTCACGTGAACGGCGCACCAAAATGCCTTGCTCTTCTAGTGGTGCCAACAGCTCAATTAAACCGACCACATCATCGATATTGGCACGGCGAATCTCTTCATATGGGTCATGGCTAATCAGTGTACCTGATCCATCACGGGTGAATAATTCTTCAAGCAAGGCACCATCTTGAGCATAAGAGATAATATGGGTACGATGAATACCGTCACGGCAAGCTTGTGCCGCGCAGTGCAAGAAGTAATAGATTTCACGGTCTAAATCACGGTCACGCAAGAAGCGGTCAATCTCGTTTGGAATCATAGCGTGAAGCAGACGGCCTTCTTCATTAATACCAGTCTCGTTGCCTAAGAAAATTAGCTTATCTGCTTTTAGCGCGACTGCTGCTTTTAACGCCACATCTTCGCCCAATAAGTTGAAGATTTCACCTGTGGCAGAGTAGCCCATAGAGCCTAAAATAACCATATGGCTATGTTGTAGGTTATTCTTAATAGCTTCAACATCAATAGAGCGAACTTCACCGGTCATTTGATAATCAACGCCATCACGCACACCATAAGGTCTGGCTGTTACAAAGTTACCTGACACCGCATCAATGCGTGAGCCATACATAGGAGAGTTTGCGAGCCCCATAGACAGCTGAGCTTCAATTTGTAGACGGATAGCGCCTACCGCTTGTAAGATAGTTGGCATGGCTTCTCGCGGCGTGACTCGAATATCATTATGTAGCGGCGAGTCTATACCAAGGTCTTGTAGATTTTTCTCAATTTGCGGGCGGGCACCATGGACCAACACAAGCTTAATACCTAAGCTATGTAATAAAGCAAAGTCATGGATAAGATTGCTAAAGTTCGGATGGTTAACCGCTTCGCCGCCAAACATAATAACGAATGTTTTGCCTCGATGAGTATTAATATAAGGGGCAGAGTTGCGAAACCAATGAACATAATCTGGAGTTATTTGTGGCATAGCAGTATCAATCATATATAAAATATCGCAGTGGACTTAAGGCTTAAGAGAGGGATAGACGCTTTTACGATAGCAAAAAATCCCAACTTGGGCTATCTTTATTTTAGCAGTAAGGGCACAGAAACTGACTTAATACAGATAATTACGTGAATTTGTCGCATACTATGGCTCATTATTCACTTTTAATAGGATCAATGTCAGCTTTAAGGTCCATTATAATTGACCTTAAAATAAAAATAGCCTTAAGAAAATGGCCATACTCAATAATACGGTTGAGTAATTCATATTGAGTGATATACATAGCTATTTATATAAGACTATTAAAGTTATATGTGATAGGTGGCTATGGTTAACGATAGCCACTGAGAAAGGCTGACTTTGCCTGTTAAGACCATTTAAGATATAGCCAGTAAAGCTATCACGCACTGACATACTTTTTTCCATTGTCATATCCATAAACATACAATAAGGGACACTCTTTATGAAATCTTATGCATCTTTTCCGTTGCTAACCAAACTGACCAGTGGTGCGGCATTCGCCTCAGCAATGTTAGTGGCTAGCATGAGTGCGCAGGCTATGTTGCCAACGCCTGAGCCTGAGATGAACAATCCTAGCAACTTAGCCAATGCTGCAGCAATAAATCAAAGCCAAGTTCAAGGTCAAAATCAGATGAATGCCGGCCGAGTTAATGGGGCCAATCAGGTTGAAACTAAGACTGTCGCTGCATTAGTTAGCGTTGATGCACAAGGTCAGCCAGCCTTAAAACCTATTGATGCCAATACGCGTCTACAAAAAGGTAATGTGATTGAATATCATACTTATGTGACCAATCACAGCCCAGACCGTATGCGCAAAATGACAGTAACCATGAGCATTCCTGCCCAAGTGAAGCTTGCTGGTGAAGTTGCTCCAGATACTGCTTCTGCCAGTGTGGATGGTACGAACTATAGCCGCATGCCATTACGTGGCCGCATCAATGGTCAATTGCAAGATGTACCACTTGAGTACTATAAACATCTACGTTGGACCATTGAAGGCTTAGGTATCGATGAGACAGCAGTGATGAAATACCGCGCTGTTGTTCGATAGTTTTTAGACAGCCTATGAGTCGCTAGTGACTAGCGATTAGTTAACACTTAAGTAAAATCAAAAAGCTCATTACCCTTATGGTAGTGGGCTTTTTTAGGTTTTAAAGCTATGTGTCATGAAACCTTAATAAAGCAAACGTAGTCTGTGTCATAGATAACGTCTCACAAAGCCATTTATTACATCCGTTTACCAAAGCCTTCACACAATGATAGGGACCCACCATGCCTTTAGCATCACAGACATCACGACCTTCTTTATTAAAAAACAGCTTAAAACGCACCCTTTGGGCATCCGCTTTATTATCAACAAGCTTTCTTTTATCTGCTTGTGGTAGTGACTCAGATAACAATATTAGTAGTGTGATAGACGATGACTCTGTGGAGCTAATGACGCACTATAACCGTGTGGTGTTTAACCCTGTCGGCAGTTATGTGCATGGCATGTTTGATGAATCTGCGGCCGAGATTGTGGCATTTCATGCACCGACAAAACGCAGCTTTGTGGTCAATGCACAAAACAAAAAAGTCGACGTACTTAATATCTCAGACATCACTAAACCGGTATTTGAACAAGCATTGGATGTCTCTGATATTGGCAGTACTGTGAACAGCGTAGCCGTACAGGGCGACTTGATTGCACTGGCTGTTCAAGCGAATGTGAAAAGCGATAATGGTTTTGTGGTGATTTATGATGCCAATAGCTTACAGCGATTACAAACTATTGCCGTTGGTGCGTTGCCTGATATGGTGACCTTCACCCCAAATGGTAATTACTTGTTGGTTGCCAATGAAGGCGAGCCTGATGATGACTATCAGGTGGATGCTGAAGGCTCAATTAGTATTATCAACCTAATGGATATCAACAATCCACTGGTGCAAACCGCGACATTTACCAAGTTTAATTCGCAAAAACAGCAATTAATTGATGCTGGCGTGCGTATCTTTGGTCAAAAAGCAGACGGCAGTATGAGTACGGTCGCTGAAGACTTAGAGCCAGAATATATCGCAGTCGATAAAAACAGTCAGACGGCTTACGTGAGCTTGCAAGAGAATAATGCTATAGCCATCGTTGATATTGCTTCTGCTGATGTGACTGCTATTAAAGCACTGGGTGCAAAAGATCATTCAGTTGAAGGTAATGAGCTGGATGTCAGTAATAAAGATGATGCCATTAACATCACAACATGGCCGATTATGGGCATGTATATGCCAGATGCCATTGCTTATTATTCAGTAGGTAATAAAGGGTATTTAGTGACGGCAAACGAGGGTGATGCACGTGAATGGGGCGACTTCAATGAAGAGATTGGTATTAAAGATGTCGAGGTAGACCCTGCTAAATTTAATGCGCTGGCTTGTCATAACTTGGACTGTAGCGATAAAAAAGCACTGGGTAAAATCGACTTTACCAATACCATGGGTGACAGTAATGGCGATGGTATCTATGACGCGTTATACAGCTTTGGCGCCCGCTCATTTAGTATTTGGGATGTCGATAACTTGACCACGCCAGTTTATGACAGCGGCAGCTTTATGGCCAGATACACCGCAGAGAAGTATCCGAATAACTTTAATGCCAGCAACGATAAAAATGAAGCGGACAACCGCAGTGATAACAAAGGCGTTGAGCCAGAAGGCGTAACCATCGGGCATATCGGCTCACAAACGATTGCCTTTATTGGCCTTGAGCGTATTTCAAGTGTGATGGCGTTTGATGTCACTGACCCTGACAATGTGCACTTTTTGGGTGAGATTAATACACGCAGCTTTGATGATACAAAATTAGCCGCAGCAAAAGACGGTACCCTGCTAGCGGATGCTGATGGTGACTTAGGTCCTGAAGGTCTAACTTTTGTTTCAGCAGAGGAGTCGCCTTCTGGCAAGCCATTGTTATTGGTAGGTTTTGAGGTTAGTGGCAGTTCAAGAGTGTTTGAGCTTGATTTTACTCAAGATCCTGCCGCTTAATAGCCTTAATGTTATCTGATATTAGCCTAAGAGTTAAAAGAGCCTCAAACAGTGTTTGAGGCTCTTTAGAATGAACGCTGTTTATAATAAATAACGCCTATTGTGCTGATGCTATTCGATAGGTAGATTCCGCTTGTTTAATTGCTTTAAATATAGCCGGTAAGCTACGCTGTGCGGCAGCTTCTCCTGCCTCAATGGCTTGCTCACGATCAAGGGTATTGATGGTACTAATATTTGCCACATTTGGCTGGATCAAGACATCAGCACGCGCTATCTCAGCTCTATTGGCTGCCTGATAATTTTGCGAATACCCTGAGGATTTTTTATTACGTGAATTAGCGCTGCTATTGGCGTAGTTACTATAGCCTTGCTCAATTAGAGACCAAATATTTTTATTATTTAGCGCATTATCTTTATTATTGCTATCCCCCGTACCGACTTGCAAGTCCACAGCAATTACCACGTCAGCGCCCAGTGATTTTGCGGTATCGACCGGTACAATACTGACCACACCACCATCAATGTATTTTTTGCCAATAATACCGGATAAGGCAGGGTCAGGAATACGCGGTGCAATAAAGATGTTTGGCACACTGCTAGACGCTTGAACCACTAAGCCTGTATTGCCCTCTGTGAAGACGGCTTTTTTAAGACTGTGTTTTTCTGCAGCCACGGCAGCAAATCGGGTAGGGAGCGATTCGATAGGCAGGCCGTTGACTTGCTGATTGACAAAGTTTCGCAGCTTTATGCCTTCAATCACGCCTTGATAGGATAAGGTCGGGTCAGTCAGCTCACTATCTCGAACGCTCAATGCGATTGATTCAAGCTCATTGGCTGTCTTACCGCTAGCATAAAGGCTTCCCACAAAGCTGCCAACACTGGTGCCTACGACTAGATTTGGCTTAATGTTGTTTTCTTCAAGTACTTTGATAACGCCAACATGAGCAAAGCCTTTAGCCCCGCCACCGCCAAGCACCAAAGCAATCACGGGGCCTTTGGCTACAGGCTGAGCTTTCGATGGGCTAGAGCTGTTAGGAGTAGTCGCACAAGCGGTCAGTAATATGCCTGCACTAATAATAGCGCCAAATGTACGCATACTTTTAGGCAAGGTCTTTAAAGGGAAGGGTTGATTATTCATCGTCGTCTACATAATCCGTAAGTGGGGTAAGCTCTAGCACTTTAATAAAGCGGCCATCGACGTCAATGATAGAGATATGCCAACCTTGCGTGGTGACACTCTCGCCTTCTAGGTCGCCTACATGCCCAAGCTCCTGCATTACAAGGCCGCCCATGGTATCGACATCGGTATCATCAAAACGGGTATGCAGCTCTTCGTTACAGTCCTCAATTAAGGTTGAGGCTTGCACGATCCAAGTGTTTGGTTTTTCAGGATGCGGAATAATATTATTAATATCGCTGTCCTCATCGAAATCGTCATGCTCATCGACAATATCGCCAACAATCTCTTCTAATAAATCTTCCATGGTCACCACACCGACCATATTACCGAACTCATCGACCACGACTGCCATATGCACTTGGGTGCGCTGTAATGAGCGCAGTAGCGTATCAGAGCGTGAGGTTTCACTGATATAAAGGGGCTGACGTACCAATGATTTTAGGCGAAACGAGGTATTGCCATCGTCTTTTTTACGAATTAGGTTAACAAGTAGAGGGATAAGGTCTTTTGCCAACAAGATACCAATGACAGCATCATCATCTTGGCTGTCAAAGACAGGGTAGCGTGAATGGCTGGTCTCCAAAATCATGTCCATGATATCAGCCAAGCTGTCATTTTCATGAACCCCTTCTACTTGTGGACGCGGTGTCATGATTTCGCGAACCTGAGTTGCTGGCAGGTCGAGGACGCCCTCTAACATATCGACAGTATCAGGCTCTAAAAATTGGTGCGAGTCTTGAACAAGTTTGATTAGCTCATCTCGAGTCTCAGGGGCGGTATTTAGCCAGCGCTTTAATCCGCGCATTGACCAACTAGCTGTGCCAGAATTGTCATCAGACATGGGGAAGTTATCACCTCGTATGGTTATTAAGTTGCTCTCACTTTATCCCAAGGGGCGTTGATATTCAACGGTAAACACCACTATTTTGACTGCTATTTTGTATTGTCACTGTGAGACGCAATTGCTATGTTGTTATGACTGAAATAAACTGAGTCCACTTTTGGATTACGGATGAACACCCACTATGTCAAAAAAGCTCCTTGATCTCTCGACTTAAGCTTCGCTTACAGCCGGCAACACGTTTGGCGGCGAGAGTGATTAAAGGCGTGGTAAAAGCGCTTATCTTTTTGACATTAATCGTGTGTGCCATATGGGCAGGCCTGCTGCTGTGGATTCAGTTAGTCGATTACCCAGTGATGCGCTGGCTAGTGGTGGCGGTGGTTGCCGCCTTCTCTTTAATAACTTTGGTCAATTATATTCGCCATTCAAAGCAAGGCGCCAAGTGGCTGGCAGGCTTCTCAGTCTTATGGGTATTACTTGCTATGTGGTTTGCATGGTTACCGGCTAAGCAAGACCGTCCTTGGCAGCCTGAGGTCAGTCGTTATTTAAGTATCAGCCAAGATGAGCAGAATCCAAATCTGGTTAAGCTGCATAATGTGCGTGATTTTGATTGGGTGCGCGCGCCAGATAGCGAGACACTGGTGCAGCCTACAGAGCCTTATTACTATAAAGTCGCTGCAGAGACATCAGAAGAAAAAGGTGAAAGAATTGATCTGGTTGCTAAAGAACGTTGGGTCGATCGTACGATTGATTTAAGCAAGCTGTCTGGGGTGGATATTATTAATTCCTACTGGATGGGGGCGCCTATCGGGCATACTTTGTTGAGCTTCCGTTTTGAAGATGATAGGCCGCTGAGCTTCTCGATTGAGATTCGTAAAGAAGAAGATGAAGTGTTTTCGGCTATAGGCGGGTTTTTTAAACAGTTTGAGATGATAGTAGTAGCGGCAGAGGAACGCGATATTGTTTATACCCGCAGCAATGTACGTGGTGAACAGGTGTATCTATTCCCAGTGCAAGGTATGACGCAGCAGCAGATTCAGGATCTGTTTTTACAATATCTTAATCAAGCAGAGCAGCTGCAGCAAGAAGCCAAATGGTATAACACCTTAATACGTAACTGTACCACGGTGCTTTTTGATATGGCGCGCGATGTTACTAAAGGTGACGGCCTATTCCCTCGTGACTATCGTATTTTGGCGTCTGGTTATGTGCCAAATTATTTATATGACGAAGGATTATTGCCGGCAGGGAACTGGGATATTAAGCAGTGGTATAAACGTGCTCATATTAATCCTAAAGTCGCCAGCTTTAGTGAAGCGGATAACCAAAGCGCTTATGATTATTCGCAGAATATACGCGAAGGATTGCCAATCCCTAAACCTTCGATTAGCAATAATCCAGAGTCTTAATAGCTTGGACCGTAAGCAAAGCTATTATTAATACTAATGGCTTCGCCTCGTACTTAACGGGTTAAGACTTCTGGCAATATAGAGTCTTTTAATAGCCACCAAGTAACGGGGTCAGATACCTTGCGCCAAAACGGTTCAAATGGGGGTGATACAAAAATCATCACTAACAAAATGGCATATAAGCCAAGATAATAATAGCGCTGCGAGTCTTGATAGAACTTCATTGCTGTACCTGACGAGCGCTTAAGGCGTTGGTTTAATAAATCAACACTATAGGCTTCATCCAGTCCAAGATGCACCAAAGAGCCTAATAATAAAAAGGCCCCATAGAACCAGCTAGTGGCAGGCGGTGTATCCAACACGTAGTAGTTTATGCTAGTAAACAGTAAGGCCAAAACCAGCATATAGGGGACGGAGTGAATGATTCCTCGGTGCACGGTCAGCTTAGTGAACACAGCAAAGATGGCATAGCGCACAAAGGCATAGCCTGCGAGCCAGAGCAATAGCATAGAAACCAGTGATAATTCACTGCGCCAATGAATCAAGAGCGAAAACGCCATCACAAAGGACATTAAATTAAAGCCAAGCTTAATCGGTGTTGAGTTGTCAGAGTCGATATCGGGCAGCAATCCGCCGACCGTGCCAGCAAGCACGCATAATAAAAATTCTTCAGCACCGACCAGACCTGCTTTATAGGTTACCAAGCCCAAAACCCCACTGATGATAAAGCCGCCAGTGAGGTGGGTATTAAAATTTGCCACAGAGTATTAGCCTACCAATAATGTTCATTCACTATTCCAAAAAAAGTCGTGCTATCTGATAGATAGCACGATTTAGTATAGATTATAACCCTTAGAATATAAAAACTATTTCATATTCTAAAGGTTATATTTAAAAGGTTTTAGGTTGTAATATCTGTTCCATACGCTTGGCCAAGCGTATATCATGGCTAGAAATACCATTTAAATCATGAGTGGTTAGGCGAACGTGCACCTCATTATAGATATTGGTCCATTCTGGGTGATGCTCGATCTCTTGTGCATGAAAAGCCGCTTGAGTCATAAAGCTAATGGCCTCAATGAAATCGTGAAAAACAAAGGTTTTTACAATCGCATTGCCGTCTTTGCTCCAGCCATTTAATTCTTGCAATTGTATCTCTACTTGAGCGTCGGTAAGATGGCTCATACAGCCCTCCTAAAAAAGTAAAAGGTATCTAGCGGGATAATATACTAAAGTTGCTAGCCTATTGTATAGAGTGTGGAGCAGTTCTAGCATTTAGAGCCTATCACCACTTATTTGACTAAGTCTTGATACTCTTCATGCTTGTTAATATATGAATCAACAAATGAACATGCAGGTACCACTTTCTTATTCTCGCTACGTGCATAATTTAACGCGTGTTTCACCAATGCTGAGCCAACACCTTGACCGCCAAGCTCTGGTGGCACGATAGTATGATCATAAACAATAGCATCACCTTGGTCTTGATAGCTGATAAATCCAGTATGACCATCGATGGTTGTTTCAAAACGGTTTTCTTGAGTATTATGAGTAATATTAATGTCTTTCACGAGGTACTCCTAATTGTCTTATTATTAATGTAAATTCTTAGTATCAATTAACAGCATGAAAAATGCTTTATTAATGATTTTGTCGTTATAGCTTAAATTATAAACAGATAGTATAGCTGCGCTTAGCATGTGTTTATGCATTATTATTATGATTATCTAGTCTTTAGTTTAGAAGTTTTATTAAACCTTGTCTGTAAGCTTTTATTTATAAGCGTTTGTTTTTATTAATCAGGCATAATCATATGTTTTGAGGCAACTATTAATGAGTGACGATGATTTAGAGAAAAATCATCTTTTAGAACAAGATTAAGTAAACTGAAGACAAGACTAGGTTAATTGAATAAAAGAAGCTCAAAAAGGGCAGTTTTGATAAAGATAAGCCAATAACATAAGATGATAACTTTAGGCCAATATGCGATAATGCCCGTTATCACTTTATTTGCTTTTTAATGGCTGATTTAGATAAGCCACATACTAATAATGGAGTCTTAATGGCACAATATATTTACACCATGAACAAGGTGTCAAAACTTGTTCCACCTAAACGTGAAATCTTAAAAGACATTAGCTTGTCTTTCTTCCCTGGCGCAAAAATTGGTGTTTTAGGTATCAACGGTGCGGGTAAGTCAACCTTACTACGCATTATGGCTGGCGTGGACACCGAATATAGCGGTGAAGCCCGTGCGCAGCCAGGTACTAAGATTGGCTATTTGCCGCAGGAACCGCAGCTTGATGATAGCAAAGACGTTCGCGGTAACGTGGAAGACGGTATGCGTGAAGCGTTAGATGCGTTGACTCGTCTTGACGAGATTTATGCAGAATACGCCGCGCCTGATGCTGACTTCGATAAGCTTGCTGAAGAGCAAGGCAAAATGGAAGATATCATTCAAGCTTGGGATGCACACAACTTAAACACCCAACTTGAAAAAGCGGCCGATGCACTGCGTCTGCCACCTTGGGATGCTGATGTGAGTAAGCTGTCAGGTGGTGAGAAGCGCCGTGTGGCACTGTGCCGTCTGTTATTATCCCGCCCTGATATGTTACTTCTTGACGAACCGACTAACCACTTGGACGCAGAGTCTGTTGCATGGCTAGAGCAGTTCTTGAAGAACTTTAGCGGAACCATCGTTGCCATTACCCACGATAGATATTTCCTAGATAACGTGGCGGAGTGGATTCTTGAGCTTGACCGCGGCTATGGCTATCCATATGAGGGTAACTACACTGAGTGGCTAGAGCAGAAGAATAAGCGTCTAGAAGAGCAGCAAAAGCAAGAAGAGTCATTTGCCAAAGCGCTGAAAAAAGAGCTTGAGTGGGTGCGTAAAAACCAAAAAGGTCAGCAGGCCAAATCTAAGTCTCGTATCCAGCGCTTTGAAGAGCTGAACTCGAAAGAATTCCAGCAGCGTAACGAGACCTCTGAAATCTATATTCCACCTGGTCCTCGCCTAGGTAACAAAGTGATTGAGGTGAACAATATCTCAAAATCTTTTGGTGATCGTCTGCTATATGAGAACCTAAGCTTTAATGTGCCACCAGCAGGTATTGTCGGTATTATCGGTCCTAACGGTGCAGGTAAAACCACATTATTTAACATGATGACCGGTCTAGATAAACCAGATACGGGTACGGTTGAATTGGGTGAAAGTGTGAGCGTGGCCTATGTGGGTCAGGTTCGTGATAACTTAGATGACAGCAAAACCGTTTGGGAAGAAGTATCAGACGGCCTAGACATCATCAAAGTTGGCGACTATGAAACGCCAAGCCGTGCTTATATTGGCCGCTTTAACTTCAAAGGCTCTGACCAACAAAAGTTAGTTGGTAACCTATCTGGTGGTGAGCGTAACCGTCTGCAATTAGCGAAAACCCTAAAGCAGGGCGCAAACGTTATCTTACTGGATGAGCCATCAAACGACTTAGATGTTGAGACTCTGCGTGCGCTAGAAGATGCGATTCAGGTATTCCCAGGCACAGTATTGGTCGTATCTCATGACCGCTGGTTCCTTGACCGTATCGCGACTCATATCTTGGCCTTTGAGCCAGAAGGTCCAGTCTGGTTTGATGGTAATTACTCTGAATATGAAGCTTACCGTAAGAAAACGATGGGTGATGACGCCGGTCCTAAGCGTATGAAGTATAAGAAGATTGGCGGCTAATAACGAGTTGCTTTAGCCGTCACTTGAGTCCACTTAAAAAGAGCAAACTCAACCGAGTTTGCTCTTTTTTATTAGCTGGTAGATTGACGTGTAACAGTCATGTATAGACTCTGAAAAATAAATGCTAACCTTCATTTAAATGATCAGTACACAAAATGAACAGTCACATAGTGATTTAATTTATAGCCAATGTAGGCAGGAGAGAAGCATTGCTGTTGTGGTCGCATTATTTTTTAATTAATTTTGACTAATAGGGGGTTAACTTCATTTAACTTACAGCTGTAATACTTATATTTGGTTGATTGGGATTGGTATCTATTTTGAGGAGAATTAACGATAGAGTTTAGATGCACGCCGACCCTGCGGAGACAACTTGTATTTTAGCATACACCCCTATGGATTCTGGAAAACAGTACTCTCCATCTTTATCTATTATTTTCCAGTAAGACAATGCATGACAGGGTACAGAGGGCGCAATTAACTCAACAGTTAAGTCAACTAATTCACCCACAGCAGTGGTAGGTATATCAATACAGTCTTCAACAGGTGTTATGCATAAGCTACGCTCTTTGGCGACCTGTGGCAGGCAAGAGTTCTTATAGATGTCATCATTGCTATTCTGACATTGCAGGCGTCGCCCCTCCCAAACTTCCTCTCCCGTATTTTGTAATCGCCAAGTCTTAAAAAAGCGCTCATTAGTACAAACGATACTACCATCCGCAACAGTCTCGCTAATAAAGTTGCAACTGTCTGATTTTTTATAATACTGAAGCTCAGGCTCTTGCAGTGGCATCAGTGGCTTGGTACGACAGCCTTGCAAACGATAGCGATTCCATTCTAGTTTAATCAAATATTGAGGATGTACTTGCATCGCCATTGCAAGCTTAGTGATATTCAAAAGCGTGGGCATAGTTTCATTATTTAATATGTCATATAAGGTGCTGCGAGCAATATCGGCATGATTTGCCAGTCGCTCTTTGCTGATTTTGTTCTTTTTGCAGTAATCATCTATATATTGCGCTAGAGCTGCCTTCATCTGATACCCGCCTAAATATATGGTTTGTATTATTCGTCATCCATATTTGTAATTCTATCTTTTCTCTACTTTTTTATTATGTCACAAAATATTTTTGAAAACTGTCCGACATATCGGACAGTTTTTGTCTTTTTAATATGATATAAATAAGTTAAAAATATATTAAATTAAACTTATGAGAGATAAATCGATGATGTATGGTCACGAATATCTTAAAAAGTATCGAATAATAATGGGCTATACGCTTGTCTTTGTTGCTTTGTCCGTTAGTCATGCCCATGCAGAGGATTGGCAATGGCAGTTGAAGGTCGGTCAGGTGCATCAAGACTATCAGGAGAGAGATGCGACAGGGCTAACTACTGACGGCGTACTCAATACTGAAACAGGCAGTCTACCCAGTGTAGAAATTAACTTGACCAATACGCTTGACCCCATCGATTTTCAATTGGCAAACGGTAGGCAATTATGGTCGCCTTACGGTAAGTTTGCGGTACGTTATGCGAGGGGTGAAACCGACTATGATGGCTACCTGCAATCGGGCAATGAGTTAAACCCTTATCAAACCAATACAGATAATCAAATGTGGCGTGTCTACTATGACTTGGGCTTGACCCATGCGCTTAATGCCAACTTATCTATGACGCCTTTATTATCCATCAGTCATCAACGTTGGAGGCGTGAGCTGACTCAGTACACCGAGGATTTTCGCCATACAGCAATATTGGCTGGGGCAAACATTGATTGGCAACCCAGTCTTCAAGTACCTCTCATCCTAAAAGTGCAAGCAAAGGCAGGAAAGATAGTTGATAGTAATATCGATGTGCCTAAGTTGGGTTTAAATCAAGATATTGGCAACGCTGGAGTCACTCAATTAGGGATAGTGGGGCAATACTCCTCATCAAAACAGTTAAGCATGATCGCTGGCGTCAGTCGGCAAACATTTAAGTACGAGCAAAGCGATGTTCAAAACGGTTACCAATATCCAGATAGTGAGAGTAAACAGACGCTGTGGCAAGTGGGATTGGGGTATAGGTTTTAGTAGGTTTCATCAATACGATATTTTAGTTAAATAGTTGTAAGGACAGCGTCATGATAAATAAATTAGGTAAAAAGGGTTGGATTACTTCAATGTTGCAACTGTTATTGGTTTCAATATTCACAATAATTATTCGATTCTACCAAAAGTACATCTCTCCACTAAAGGGGTATCGATGTGCTCATTATAAGCATCAAGGTGGTTTGTCCTGTTCATCTCATGCTTTGAATGCTTTGAATGCTTTGAATGCTTTGAATGCTTTGAATGCTTTGAATGCTTTGAAAGAAGATGATTTGATTACTGCTCTTAGCAAGATATTGCAACGTCGAAAAAACTGCCATGCTACTGCTCGATTGCATGGATTTAGCTATCGAAAGCTTTATGTTAAATCAGGTATTGCGGTTGTAGCCTTGTCAGCTTTAACAGGTTGTGGGGGTGATGATGGAAACGGAGATGAGAATAAACAAGGTTCTAATATATTGGAAACTGAAATAAACCCAGAAGTTGTTATTATTGAAGATAAACAAGCCACCTTAATTAAAGATATAAAAGATTCAAATAACGGTATTGAATTTAGCCTGCCAACTAACTCTGAAGAAATCAAAAAAATTAAAAGAGGTAGTGTAGTTCAATTAGCACCTAACACAGAGCTACCCTTTGGATATGCGGGAGTAGTTGACAGCTTAAAAAGCAATGGTGTAGTTAGGATGCGACCTGCTATGGCAGAAGAAGTGTTTGATAGAATAAATCTTGATTTTGATAGTAGAAGGCAGAATGCGAAGGTAATAGGTGTGGTGCAAGTAAATCCTAATGTGAAGCTTGAGATAAATGCTGATGAATCAAATCATCAAACAGGTTTGATAGACTTCAATGATTTCGACAGACGTAATTGTAATGCATCGACAGCAATCAACAATAGTGGGCAATATTTAGCTAACAAGATTAGCGATAATACTGTATCAAACTCTAATTACACGGGTTGGGATGAGCGACAATCTACATTTAAACCGAACATCAACTTAAAGTTTAACATTGGTAAGAATAATGACTCTGAAGCAAAAATTGGTTTTGTACATGAATGTAAGCCAATCGATAAAAATAGTAATAATTTAGGCGCAAACTACAGTGTGAAGTTTTCAGTAAGTAATAAAGCCATTCCTATGCAGTTATTTGGCCAAGTCAATATGAAAGACTACGTTATGGTACAGAAAGCTATCTATGATAAGAGTAATGAAGGTTGGGAGAGTCTAGAGAGCTATATGTTGGGTAAAGTATCAGCAGAAGTTGGTTTTAAGACCAACGATTCTGATAATTTGAAACTCTCCGCTACAATGCCTAGTATTGCTGATATGATGAAAATGCCTAATGATAAAGAAAATATGTGGGATAAGCTCACTTTGGGTGCAGGCTTCGCAAACTTGGGTGGCTTGGATAGTAAAGATAAATCTGGTTTATTCCCTTTAGGTGGTATTGTTATCAGCCTTGCACCTACAGCGCAACCATTTGCTGGAGAAATCGATGAAAAAACACTAAAAGCAAACAGTGCGGCTTCAGTTATTATATGGATTTACATTAGAGCAGATGGTGAAGTTGTATTAAAAGGGAAAGTAGCTGGTGAGCTTGAAGATCTCTCATTTAAACGTGGTGCATCATTCAAAGGTGATGGACAAGGAGGTTTGACGGGTAAAGTGTTTAATGAAATAGAAGATCCTACTATTAAGTTGAAAATAAAAGGTGATGCTCAGCTTAAACATCAACTTGGTGTTACACCAGCTTTAGATTTATTAATAGGTGGTGTAAGACCATTAGCCGTCCAAGCAGATATAATTAAATATAAGCTTGATACTTCCATAACTGGAGAAGGGAGTTGGAAGATGATTTCTCCCGAATCATCTAATTGGACAAGCTGGAAAGATCGTTTTGAAGGTGATGCATGTGTGTCTACTAGTATTGATGTTTTGTCAGAATTATTAATTAAAGCAAATATAAAAGGTAACATCAATGTTTTGGGTATGAAACAGAGTATAGGTTTTGGTTGGCAGGGTAATTATCCTTATAAATGGTACGAAGGCAATAGATTTAAGGAGTGTGTTCAAGATCAAAGCCTAGTGATGTCTATCAAGCCATTAGATGGTCGCTGGGATGAGCTTACTCAACGCATCATTCATGAGGTCGATTTTCAAAAGTCTTACGAAGAAAATAAAAGCAACCCTTTGATTGATACTTGGAAGGTTAAGGTAACTAATCAGCGCACTAAGGAAGAGGCTTATTATACATTAGACGCAACCAATCCGAAAAATGCTAGGTTTGCGCTTGAGTATGGCGACAATTATGAAGTGAAGTTAGTTGCTTTTTCTAATTTATACAATGAATTGAATACATCTGTACGACATGAAGTCATTCTTCGTCCTACTAATGAAGCTATGAAGATAAATAGCATTAAAGTACAACCTAGCCAACCTATTATAGGTTCCACATTCAGAGTGACATTAACAGGAAGTATGTTGCCAACCAAGCAACTTCTAAAAGTGCAGGGTTGTAATAGTAAAGGTGCTTTAAGTGTTATAAGCGCTTCACCCTCAAAGGTAGTTATTGAATGCACAGCCCCTTCAGCACCTTCAAGCAATATGCTTCTAATTAAAACACCTGATGGTAAAAAAGTGCTATTCAATAGTGGGTATGAAGTTGTTAGTAGACCTTCTAATAGCTCAAAATTAATTTGGCCAATTAAGTGCATGCCTGGTGTAAATTGTGATAGTTGGATTGGTTATCCTGATATTGATGGCTATAATAGACTCGAAATCATTGGTGATGGAATGGCTACTTGTGGTGGTAAAGCAGGCTATGAGACACACGCTGGTACTGATATTGGCACTACGTACATCAATATGGAAAAAGGGATGGATGTTATAGCAGCTTTGGATGGTGAAGTATTATGGAGCTACGATGGTAAGTATGACCGTTGCCCCGACGATAGTAAGGGAGACTGCTTTATACCAGAAGAAACTGGTGAAGGAATTGGATTTCCTGGTGAAAACATTGGAGGCAGAGTATGTACAACTTCAGGAAACTATTGTCCAAATGATCTATTTGATAACGGTTCAGAGTGTTTTTGGTGTTTTGATGATGGAAATTTAGTGGTTATTAAACACGACAATGGGGAAATTTTTGCAACTAGATATGGACACTTAAAGAAAGGATCTGTCAAAGTTAAGCAGGGTGATATTGTGAAGCAAGGTGATGTTATCGGTCAGGTAGGAAGCTCTGGAAAGTCTACTGGACCTCATCTTCATTTTGAGGTATGGAGTGATTATGGGATACCAATTGACCCATGGGTAGGGTCTTGTGATGGAGAGAAAAATTCGTTATGGAAGAATAACCCACCATGGAAATAAGAGTATAGAAATTATCCGCAAACAACTTAAAAGCTTCCTCTGAAAAAAAGAGGGAGCTTTTGTTGAAATGAGTTATTTAATCTCTCTAAGCACGAAAACCAAAGCGAAACACTTAAGCAGAATATTACTAGTGCTGAAAAAGCATTGTGGCAACGGTTAAGAGCTAATCAATTGGGGATTAAGTTTCGAAGACAAGTACCCATTGGTCACTATATTGTTGATTTTCTAGCGCATACGACTAACTTAGTCATTGACCTTGACGGCAGTCACTACAGTGAGCCTGAGTTGTAGTGGTCAACTAAAATTAGACAACTCATAAGAGGTTTTGATTAAAATAAAGTCTCTCTTTTTCGGCTAGTGTTAAATTCTCATTAAAGCTATGCGGTCTGACATTTTGGTAATAGTCCCAAATATAAGCACTCGCAGCCTGTTTTGCTTCATTAATATTTCCATAACCGTTTTTTGGCATCCATTCCGTCTTAAAACTTCTAAAAAAGCGTTCAGTAGGCGCATTATCCCAACAGTTGCCACATCGGCTCATACTATGCGTCACACCATCGCACTCGGCAACACACTTAGAATAATCCTCACTAGTGTAATGACTGCCCTGATCTGAATGGAACAGCACGCCTTTATATTTAAGTCTTATGTGATACGCCATGTTTAATGCAGATGTAGTCAGCTCAATATTTGGACTATCTGACAGAGCAAAGCCAACAATACGTCTGGCATATAAGTCTATAACCACTGCTAGATAGAACCAGCCACCTTTGATACATCACCTGTCCATACCTGATTTGGTACAGTAGGCGTAAACTGACGATCAGGTACATTGTCATAAACTTTATGAGCCTCATCATAGCGCTTGTACTTATGACGCTTAAACTGGCTACTGACAAGACCCATACGCTTCATAAGCTTACCAGCTCTATAACGAATCAGCCTAACGCCATGCTGATGCCATAAAATAGCTGTGATAGTACGCGTACCTGCTGAGCCATTCGAAGTGTTAAAGACTTCTCTGACTAAAGCTTTTAGCTTAATGAGTTTAGTGTTTATGAGTTTATTATATTATGAAGTTCTATATGCCTGATGATTCAGTAAAGGTATGTCAATATAAAGTCATTTTTGACACAGACTTTAGAGGACAGGAGTTTTATTGGAAGCCCGCTGATTGCCCTCCTAAAAAGCCTGCACCAGCACCTATGCAACCAGCACCACCTGTGATTGTTCAGGCCCCAGCTGCGCCTATTAAAGAGCGTATTAATTTAGGAGCCGATGCCTTATTTAAATTTGACAAATGGCAACCTGAAAATATGCTACCGAAAGGTAAAATAGAGCTTGATGAGTTAGCGGCTAAGCTAAGACAATATCAAGATATGGGTGATACCCGTATCGTTATCACCGGTCATACTGACCGCAAGGGTGATGATATGTATAATATGAACCTATCACAGTTACGTGCGCAAACCGTGCGCAGTTATTTAGTACAGCGCGGTGTGAACCCAAGTTCTATGCTTGCCATTGGTGCAGGTGAATCTCAGCCTGTTAAAGAATGTTCTACAAACTTACCGCGTCGGCAAGAGATTGATTGCTTACAGCCAAATCGCCGAGTAACTCTAGATGTGACAGTTACACAAGATTAAAAAAGTGTAGTCAATGACACCAAAAGGTTACTTCAAAAGTGCTCATCATCTCGATGGGCACTTTTTTATATTTTATTGTATAAAGATATGATAAATGAACAGGTTAGCGAGTAGTCGTCATTTATTTAACAAAGCTTATAGAATAATTAACTTGTTAATAATTATCATTTACAGAGAGGCTTGTAGTATAAGGGATTTAAGTAAAAGAATGAGAAATTTAAGTGTTATTAAAAATAGTGGTGTGAATATTGATTGCGATTTTATATATAAAATAATTTAAATTAATTAATTAATATTTATTTTTAATACAAGCTGGTTGTCACATTCAGATACAAAAATAGCCGCTAAGCGATTGTTTTTTTTGATAATTTAAATGGTGAAGTCTAGGTAATATCTGAGGCATCGTTAAATATAAGTAACAAGCGATACTGATTGTAACTAAAGTGTTATCTGTAATAAGACTGTCATATTTATTTGATTATATGGATACGGGGCTGATTTTATTAATTATTTTTAAAATAGGGCTTCATTACTGCCAAATTCGCTTTATGAAGCAAATAAAGTCGAAAGTAAACATGAGTTTGGCAATTACTACTAAAAAGGGCACGGTTATGAAACACATACAAGCTTTTAAATTATCTCCTCAGGGCCGGGTTGCAAGTGCCGTTAGTATGGCGCTCGTTCTACCTTTTATGAGTGTTGCTGCTTTAGCGGACAACATTAAGCCGGTTGGCGAGACCAGCGTTAGCCAAGTCGGTAATGTGGATGTAGTGAATATCGCTAATCCAAATGCTAAAGGGTTATCACATAACCAATATAAAGATTTTAATGTCAGTGAAGCGGGCGCCGTTTTAAACAACTCTATGAAAGCGGGCAAATCACAGCTTGCCGGTCAGCTTGATGCCAATAGCAACTTAACAGGATCGGCGTCAGTAATCTTGAATGAAGTTGTGTCAAAAAACCCATCACTTCTTTTAGGGCAACAAGAAGTCTTTGGGATGGCAGCCGATTACATTTTAGCGAACCCTAACGGTATTACTGGTAAAGACACAGGTTTTATTAATACCAATCGAGCCTCATTAGTAGTAGGTAAGCCGACTATTGAAGAGGAACGTCTAGCGGGCTTTAGTGTTGGGGATCGCAATAGTAAAACATTAGCGTTAAGCGGTGATGTGGAAGGGGCAAAACGTTTAGATTTATTGGCACCGAAAGTCGATATTAATGGCAATATTAAGGCATTTGATGCGATTAATGTGATCTCTGGTCGTAATAATATTGATTATGATACGTTAGAGGTCAGTGCTCCTAAAAGACTTCAGCCTCATGTCACTTTGGATGGACAAATCTTAGGTAGTATGCAGTCTGGCCGTATCCGTTTACATAATACTGATACCAACGCCACTCAGACATTACAAGGTCAGTTCAGTGCCGACCAAGATTTTGATGCGGCAGCGAATACCTTAAAAGTATCTGACAGCGACATTTCGGGCAAATCAGTGTCACTTGTTGGGGCGAAGCAATTATCTATCGGCGGTGAGGTACAAACCGCACGTACTGAATTACCAGAGAGTAAAGAGCAGCTTGACGATAATGTCACGTTGACTCATTCTGGTTATAAAGAAACTCAAGCCTTTAAAGGCTCGAATGTTACGGGTGACACCATAGCGCTTGGTGGTAGCAATATAGACATTGAAGGTAGCCAGTTACAAGGTAATAGCATCAATGCCGCTGGTGATAATATTAGCGTAAGTGGTGTGACCACAACCAATACCGATAGCGTAACGGCACGCAATAGCAAAGGTCTATGGTTTAATGAAAATGAAGCTTTAGATAAAGATCAGCAGTATCACCAGTCTCAGCTAAATGCTAATGATGATATCACCTTGAACTCATCAGAAGATTTAAAAATCGCTGGTGCTGATATCAAGGGCGACAGTGTTTCTTTGAGCTCTGGTAATGATTTAGTTGCCACAAGCGCAACAACAGAAAAATCGCACAGTGATATTAACCGTTATAAAAATGAGACGGCAGATCTTAAATCAGGTGCGCGCACAATTACTCAAGCGACCCAAAGCGGAAATCAAAGCACTATAAGTGGCGCGAATGTGAGCTTAAATAGTGGTGGTGAACAGCGCTTAGAAGGTGTTCAGCTAATTGCGGATACGGCTAACTTAACCAGTGATGGCGCATTGACCGTAGCAAGTAGCGACACAAGCAATCGCCAAACGGATGAAGAAGACTTTAAATACTGGGGTGGTATTGGTGGTGGTGAAACCCATATCAATAACAAAACCCAAACTGCATTAACAGGCAGTCAAATTAAGGCAAATAATGCGACATTGAGCAGTGATAGCGATGTTACAGTCAGCGCTAGTGGTATCAAAGCGGATAACGCATTGAGTGTGACTGCAACAGGTGACGTTAATATTAGTAATGGCTTTGCCACTGAGCAAGATTATGCAGAAGACCGTCATGGTACTGCGTTTAACATCACCGATAAGAAAACAGCGGTCGATCGTTTGGCTCAGAGCACTGTCGCCAGTAATGTGTCTGCAAGAGAGGTATCTTTAGCCGGTGACAATATTACCTTAACCGGTAGTGATGTAGCGGCAACGGGAGATTTTGATACGGCTGCGACATCAGCGTTAACCACCAATGCTGCCAATGCTACTGACATTACCAAGACTGAAACGTATGATATCAGTACTGATGGCAAAGCAAGCTCTAACCTTGATCTAAAAGATGACTTTGACAATGTGATTAAGGGCGGCGTTGACGGTGTATTAAACGGTAGTGTGACCAAGTTGGTGACTGATGGTGTTGACCAATTAAAAAATCTTGAAGTTGAGGCTTCAGGCTCTATTAAAGGGGTGACGACGCTCACTACCAAAGGGTCAGGAAATGCGCGTAATAACACCATATCTGCCAATAATGCGACACTCAAAGCACAAGAGGTCAGCCTAAATGGTACAGATATCATTACGACTAATAGTGCGGTTATTGACGGCAAGCAAGTGTCCACGGGTGCAACCGAAGCCTTAACGGCAGTAGACAGTAAAGTTTATAAGAGCACTGGACCTGAAGCCTATGTAAGAGGCGGTGCAACGGGTGTACAAGTCGGTGTTAGCATTGGGCACAATCAGATCATCGATGAGCACAATGAATATCAAGCGGCTAACTCAACAATTAAAGCAGGTAACAAAGCTACCTTAAACGCAGAAGAAGGCTTGAGCAACCAAGGTACGCAGATAACTGCTGCAACAGTAGACTTAGCGGGTCAAGATATTAACAATGATGCTTCATATGATCGGGTTGTTGATCGTAAAGTAGTCGCTGGCGGTGATGCTGCATTAGACCTATTTGCGGGCACTAGTAAGCCTTTAGGTGGTGGTATTAAGTTATCCGGTGACGGTGATGGCGTTACTACCGAGGTTAAAACGGCACATACCACGGGTATCACAGCGACTAATGATGTCAATATTGCCGCTCAAAATACAGCGGTAGATGCAGGTACTCAAATCTCTGCAAATACCATTAATATCAATGCTGATGACTATACCGGTACAGCCGCTTATGACTCAACTGTAACCACCTCTCACCGTGGTCGTGGCGACATTAATGTCACTGCGTCAACCAGTGATTTCACAGATGTAACAGTGGACGCAGGTGGTAAAGGCACGTATCAGTATCTACAAACAGGAGATGCTAAAGCCATTAAAGGTAGCTTAAAAGCAGATAATGTCACGGTAAATGGCGGTACTCGCGCCGTTGCCGCACAAGATGTGACGGCGGATAAGTACAGTGTTACTGCAGGTGAAGAAGCTCGTATCGGTCAAGACAGTGATAAACAATGGAATACGGCCGGTGGCGCTGAGCTAGGTGGATCAGTTGGTGTTACGGTTATTCCTGCGGCAGTGACTACTGGGGTAGGTGTACTACCTTCTGTCTCTGCTCAAGCAGGCTTTAACTACCTAGGAGTTGAAGATCAACAAGCCAAAGCAGCAACAGTCAATGTTAAAGATGTGAGCGTGACAGCGGATCAGCTTGCTCAAATCGATGGTGCAAACTTAACGTCTGATAACGTCACTATCAAAGGCAATAAAGCCAATATTGCAGCTGCACAAGATACACATCGTGCGGTTGGGGTATTGATGAATGCCAATGGTGGATTTGCACCTGATCTTGCCAGTGATACGCTTGGCTTAGGCGCGAAACTTGGTGTGGTTAATGAAACCAGCAACAAAGCACAGGGTGCGACTGTTAACACTAAGAACCTAACTATTGCGGCAAATGAGGCGGGTGATGCGCTGTCAGTACAAGGCGCTAATATTACTGCTGATAATATCAGCTTAACCAATGCGAATGCTAAAGGTGATGTCAACCTAGTTGCTGCTGAGTCTAAAGACTACGTGGGTAACTTTGGTATAGATGGTAACCTTGGTGGTACTGCAAGCTCTGAGAGCTTCGAGAGCAATACAGTAGGCGCTCATCTTAATGTAGAAACCGACAATAGTAACTATTATCAATTAGGGTCGGTGAAAGCCAACCGTGTTGATATTAATAGTGGCAATAATATCGCTTTGCAAAGCAATATTGATGCAGGTACCTTAAACACAGTGGCTGGTAATGGTCTTGCGATTAACTCTGCTCAAGATAAAGTCGCTAAAGTCAATGTGAAAACAGGTTTGAGTTTTGATGGCTCTCCTATCAAGTTCGTTGATGAGGTTACTGCTGGCAATGTTATAGATGCCCTCAAAAATGACTTTGATAATGGCACTATCTTAGGCGTTAGCGTCGCCGGTGAAGCAGGATTTGATGTTGATCATGAAAAGACCACCCATCAAGCGACGGTTAATTCTGACTCTTTAAATACTACGGTTGGTAGTGGTGCTATAGACGTCAATGCTGCTAAAGTAAGTGCGAACAGCTCTAATCTTGGTGGTGCAGTAGTCAATAGCAGTAACAATGATGACTTCGTACACAAAGTTGGAGCGTCAGTAGATGGAAAATCATTTAGTGTGCCAAAATTTGTTGAAACTATTCCTAGTTTGATTAAAGATGCGTTTACTGGAAAACCAATTGATCTTGGTATACCTGTACATGCGGATGTCAATTATGACTGGGATGACAAAGACGGCGCGAACACTAAGGCAAATGTTAAGCTATAAAGTATCTCTTAAACGCTTAATGCTTTAGTTATTGCTGTGTTTATTATTACTTTAGTCGTTATTCGAGCCCATGCCTGTCGCAGGTGTGGGCTTTTTATTCCTTAATAGTAGATGTTGAATAATTATGTTATCACTTTTTAGATCGTCTCCTAATGAATCAAAAAAGAGGGTTACTGTGGGCAAATATGAGCATCGTTTTGCGGTTCATGCACTAATTGGCTTAATGGGCGGCGCTGTATTGCCAAGTCTTGCAACCGCTGCCACACCGGTTACCAGCGCATCGAGCAGTAGTACACTCGCTTCTACTTCAAAGCAGACCATTGAGCAGCAGCAAGTGTGGCAAGAGTCTCTACAGCAGCAACGTATTGAAGCGCTACGCCAGTCTCAGCAGGGTAATGATGATACGCAGGATAGCGAGCAAATAGCGGTCAATCAAACCACGAGTTCACCAAATCAAGGTGAGCCAAATAGATCTGCTTGTTTGCCAATGCAGCAGATTGAACTGGTTGAGATGCCACAATTAGGTAATAGCGCCCAAGCCAAATTACGTGAGCAAGCGCGTCAGATATCTGTTGGGTCAGAGCAATCTAACAACAGCACTAGTAATCCTGTTAGTTCTGACACGCAATGTATTTCTGTTACGGATGCCAATAACTTAGTGCGGGCGATTACCGAGGCCTATCTGGATGCCGGTTATTTTAAGATTAATATTGTCCCGAGTCCTGCTGAAAATGGTCGTTCTATTTGGCAAGTAACGGTCGCTAAAATTACTGAAATAGACAACCAGACCAAACTACCAACACAGCGCTTATTTGGCGACATTATCGGTAAACCAGCAAATATGGCAGCGCTGGATCAGGCAGTCAGTCAAGGTGAGCGAGTTATTGATGGTCAGTTATTGCTAGATATTTATCCGGTCGGTAATGACCTACGTATTAAAGTCAGTCAGCGAGGTGAGGTAAACCCCTTTAGTGCAGACATGCAGTGGCGCTATGACCCCGATGACAGCTACGGACACAATCTGATTCAGCTACATGGCACGCTGCGTAATGTGCTAGGCCAAGCCGACTATACGTCGATATCGGTGGAGCAGAGTCTGCGTGATAATTATGGCTATGATGAGGACAATCAACGCCGCAGTGCCAGTATTTATACGCTCATTCCAAATGGTCGTTGGCAGTGGTCAGGACTGTTGGCGGCAGATGAATACAAACGCACTACGCGATTGCCGAACTCCGTATTAGAGCAAGAGGGCGATAGTTGGCAGGCCAATATACGTGGCGACTATATGTTAAAGCGTGACCAAGACAGCATTACCACGCTGTATGGTCAGTTGGCGCACCAAGATGTCACCAGTGAGCTGCTTGGTAGCCAATTAGATATTCAAAGTCCAACCTTAAGTAGCGGCCGCTTGGGGATTAGTCATACCAAACTGTTCGATAAACGCTCAGAGACTAATCCTAATCAGCGAAGCACCGGTGCGTGGGTGGTTGATTTAAGTGCTGAACAGGGCTTCGGTAATCATGATAATCCGGCGACTAAGCAAGGGCTAGAGGATGAGTATTTACGCTGGCTATTATCCGGTTATCTGACGCATCAGCATCCTATTATCAATTCAGGGGAGAGCAAAGGCTATTGGCAGATGACGCATGAGTTGCAAGCACAGTACAGCGATGATCAGCTATTCGGTGTCAGTCAGCAGTCGCTTGGCTCAACTTACTCTGGGGTGCGCGGTATTGATAACGCTTATAATGCCGCCGAAAGTGGGGTAAGCCTACGTAACACACTCAGTTATGAGCCAAGTCAGGCAGACTGGAAAACCTTTGGTAATCAAAAAATACGCTGGTCACCTTATGTGGGCATCGACTACGGTGTCGTCAAATATAGCGACCATACCTTAGATGATGATACCAGTGACGCGGCAAGCGGTACGGTGGGTCTTAAGTTAACGGCCTATGACGCTCAAGATCTCAGCTATGATAGACGTTGGCAGCTTGATATCAGTGCCAGTAAAGCGCATACCGATTATGCCAATCAAGAAGATGACGGCTCACAAGATACAGAAGTCTCCGCGGCTTGGCAGTGGTTCTTCTAGATATATTCAGTGAACACCTAAAGGGATACGGCATTAACCTCGCTAAGCCTACACTTGTAGTACTTGTACTCGGTTGCCTTGTCACCACTTAGACTTCTGACTATAGCAGGTGAGCTTTTCTCATATTAATATCAGTATAAAGAAAGGGACAGTCAGTAGCTGCCCCTTTCTTTATTTTAAACGGGCAAATATGACTGCGACTTACTTAGGTTTACGGCTAAATTTGCTAAGTTTTTTATTATTAATCTCGCTAATGGCGTGATTAATCTCATCTTCTTCTAAGCTTGCCACATGTTCTAAGATTTGCATCATATCTGGGTTAAGGATGTAATGCGAATGCTGAGCAATATTATTAATCCGCTCATCAAAGGTTAATACTCCTGTTTCAGGGTCTTTTTGCACATAATCCAGACGAATCAGCGCATTCAAAAAGCTAGTAAACAGCGCACGATCAAAAAAGTCTGGAATATCGTCAGAATAAAGCACTGACAGACGCTGACCGAGTAGGTGACATAAGTCGACCACTTGCTCGGCAGTTAATTTACCTGAACCTTGCTGTGCCAATAGTGCTAACGACATAAAGTAGCGTTCAAGACTTTGTGATACCGGAGAGGCGAGCATGTCAAGCTGTTGATATTTCTCGCTATTTTTCTCAGGAGTACCCAGTATGCCTTCGCTAAGCTCAATAATAACGCCTTGTTTGATAAGGTTATTTAGCTTCTCCTCAATCAAGTTCGGCAGATTACGGGCAGAGCAGTACAAGAACAGCTCACTTTGCAAGAACGGATAAAGCTGAGTGACAATGCTGTCTAAATGTTTGCGCTCGATACGGCCATTGCGATATACCAAAGCTGCCAAGAACGATGACATGATAAACACATGCAGGATGTTATTACGGAAGTAGCTTAAAATCGCCAACTGTTTCGGCATAACTTTAATCATATCGCCTAAGATATGCGGCGTACGCTCAATCAGTTTTAGCTTGATACCGTAATTAATAATGGCCTGCGGATCCATATCGGTAATGATGGTCTCTTTGGCATAAGGCGAACCAGTGGCAATGTGTTGACATAAGGCAATTTGTTCACGACAGCTGTCTTCATCTAAGGCAGCTTTGGGGGTCGATAGAAGGACCAGAGACAGTAACGATATCGGGTTAACCACCGCAGCCTTGTTGATATTCTGCATGATTTTAATCGCAATGTTATCGACCATCGCAGAAACATTATCATCAAGCGGGGTATCGGTCCGATCGGCCGGTAAGCTATTCGGTTGTACATCGAACTTCTGCATAAAGTCGTCCATATGCAGTGGCGTACCAAAGCTTAGGTGAACATGGCCAAAAATACGCTCAATTTTACGGCTGACTTTTAATAGACCCAATAGAGATTCAGACTCTTTTGGTTTACCCTTCAGCTCGCCAATATACGTACCGCCTTCCATAATACGCTCATAACCGATATACGTCGGAATAAACGCAAGCGGCTTGTTCGAGCCACGTAAATGGCTGTGCACCGTCATTGCAAGCATACCGAGCTTCGGCGGCAATAGGCGACCTGAACGTGAGCGACCACCTTCGATAAAGTATTCAACCGGTGTATTGCGCTGAATAAGCGTATGTAGATATTCACGTAATACTGCTTTATATAAGTCGTTGTCTTTGAAGCTGCGACGGATATAAAAAGCAATCGCGCTACGCAGTAGAGGGCCCAATACAGGCACATCTAAGTTGTTACCAGCGGCAACATACGGTAATCCCAAGCCTTTTTCAAAAATAATATAGGCTAATAATAGATAGTCGACGTGGCTACGGTGACACGGTACATAAATCAGTTCATGCGTCGTTGCAAGATTACGCACACGCTCGAAATGGTGCACCTCCACGCCATCATAAAGCTGCGTCCATAACCAGTTTAAGAACTTATAGAAGAACTTCACCACAGAGTAGTTGTAGTCGTTCACAATCTCATTGGCATAGCTGCGCGCCAATTGACGGGCTCTAGTAGGAGAAATATCTGATTTCGCCGCCTCCTCTTGACATGCATGAGTAATAGCTGGCGTTTGAATTAGCTTTTCAACCAAATTACGCTTATCTGATAAGTCAGGACCTATCATACTCTGACGATGACTGTCTAAATAAGCATTCAACTTATGCTGAACCAATAGTGATAGGCTGAAGTTGGCTTCTGCAGCGGTTAATAGTGCAGTCGAGCTTGATGAGCTTTGACCTTCGATATTGCGCTTGGCCTGAATCAGTAATTCTTTTTCATTTTCTGCCAATACCGTACCGGCTTCATGTGAATCAGAGAATAAATTGGTCAGCGCATCATTAGCGGTAGAGGTATCTGATAAAGAGTCGATAATATCGTGCAAAGACAGTGGCTGATGGAACTGCACAAAGGTATCGCGTCCCATCACCCCAATATTAAACAGCTGCTTAGGAATAGACGGCTCTTCCCAGTTATCTGCCATTAATAGCTTAAATAACGAGTCCTCATTATCTGGCGCACGTCCCCACAGAATAGACACCGGTACCAAATTAATCTTCGGTACAGGGTTCTGACGGCAAGCGGTGACCAAGCGAGCCAAACGTGGCGATACTTTACGATCGGCGGCATTGGGATGATGCAAAAAGATAATTGCTGCATTTTCATCAATACCGTGCGTCTCATCTTCAACACCAACCAGTGCTGGCGGGAAGCCGTGCTCCTTGGTCTGTAAATCGACCAAAATACTGTTAGAGCGAGAGTATTCACGCAGCACATAAAAGGTCAGCGCGCCATCATCACTGCTAATTTCTGGCAACTCACCAATGATTTTTGGTTTTACTGCCACATCGAGCGTTTTACCAGAGATTTTGCGATATAACTGGTTAACAGAGCGTCCAGAACGTGAAATAGCCGCACTGGCTTGTGCTGCTTGTTCTTGGAAGCTGAGCGCAGCTCGCGAGGACTGCGTGCTATTAGCACGATGCTTTTTTTGAGTTTGGCGTTGTTTTTTTAATCGCTCTTTAAGCGAGTGCAATAAACGAGATGGTTGCATAAGTCTGGGTTGAACCTATTAAAAGAGATAAGGCTATATTGCCATAAATCTAGAGAAAGTAATACAGGTGTTCTCTGGAATATTTAAATGTTAAGAGTTATTATACGTTACTTAGGTGAGCGGTGTTTAATGGCAACCTATAAAAGATAAGGGAATCTTGGCTATCCGATGCCACAAAATTGCTTCCTACACTATGTAACACAAACCATTTAATTACAGCATAAATGTCTGCGATGTAACACGATCCATTTGATTACAGTGCAAATGTCTACGCTAAAATAACCTTTATTGATGCACCTATCATGACAGCGGTGATTATATGAATCTCCTACTGACGTGCAAATCCTGTTACGATAATAATCTTACCTATGTATAATACTAAGACTTTGTAATACTGAACAGGGGTTAGGCCTCTGTTTGTGCTTATGGGAGATTTAAATGCCTGATTATAAACAGCTTGTTGATCAATTATTAGATACGATAAAACTAACAGAGGTGTCGCCCGATGTTTTTGAGGGGCGCAGTTATGATTATGTTGGTAAACGTATTTTTGGTGGTCAGGTGCTGGCGCAGGCAATTATGGCGGCAGCGCATACGCTAGAAGAGGACAAACCTTGCCATTCATTGCATGGTTATTTTTTGCGTGGCGGTAGTATCAATCAATCGGTGACATATCAAGTAAGACGCTTGCGTGATGGACGCAGCTTATCGGCACGTGAGGTCACTGCGGTTCAATTTAAAGAAGACCAAGACGGTAATAAGATTGAGCAAGTGGTGTTTTCGATGATTGCCTCCTTCTCGCCGATGGAGGGCGGTTTGGACTATCAAGAAGAGATGCCCGCTTATCCGCCGCCAGAGGATTTGGAATCTGAGCAATCGCTAAAAGAGCATCATGTCGGTAGCGTGCCAGAACCATTGCGTGAGCGCTTTATGCGTCCTCGTCATGTCGAGATTAAGCCAGTTAAGCCACGTGATCCGGTGTATCCAGAGCCAATGGTACCAAAGCAGGCCAACTGGCTGCGTATTCGAGAACTTGGCGAGCAGCCACTTGCGGTTCAACAAGCGTTATTGGCATTTTCATCCGATTACTATCTGGTCGGTACGGGGTTGATGCCACATGGTATTAGCTTTATGACCAAAGGCTTACAGGCTGCCAGTATTGACCATTCGATGCATTTCCATCGTCCTTTTGATATCAATAATTGGTTGCTTTATGATATGTGGAGCGACACCACCTCACATTCTAAAGGCTTAAACCATGGTCAATTTTGGCAAAATGGCAATCTCGTTGCCACAGTCCAGCAAGAAGGCTTGATGCGCTTACGTGGTGGCTAAATCATTACATAATAAACTGCGATTAAGCGGTTTATATCATCTGACAACATATTGAGACTTCTTTATTCCAAAATCGAAAAATCCGCCGTTTAATAAACGGCGGATTTTTATTATGCTTTATAGCCTGTTTTTAGACACACAGCTTAGGTTTCTTAACCTAGGTATTAAGCATTGTCGCTTGGCCTAAAGCTTAGCACAGTGGGCTCATCAACATTTTTAGCCCACTCAAACACATAAGCGAAGCTTATATTTCACCAAATTAGTGCAGAGGCACTGCGCTTGCTAACGAAACCATCTGGTGTTTGACCATTATCAGCCTGCCAGCGGGCAAAAGCTTTGCGGGTATTGCTACCCATGATGCCGTCCACACCTTTGGTATCATAACCAGCATTGGTTAGACGCTGCTGTAAATTAGTAACTTGCATAGTCGATAGTGGCTGCTCATAACGAGGCCATGACTTCTGGATACCTGATTGACCGTTAAGCGCACGACCCAATAAGCTCACGCCAAGCGCATAGTTTGATGAGTTGTTATACACTTTAATCACATCAAAGTTAGGGCTTAATAGTAGGGCAGGACCATCTTTACCGGCTGGTAACCAAAGCTCAAGCGGCGTATTTGGATCCACATACGAGCCATCAATCATGTTTACGCCCATTGAGCGCCACGTTGAGGCAGGCATTTTTTGACCCATAACGGTGTAATCAAACGAGCCAGGCAGCGTCACCTCATAAAATGGCGATAGACCACGTACCCAACCTGAATTGCTTAGATAGTTTGCGGTAGAGGCAAGCGCATCTGCAGTGGTCCAAGGGCTACGGCGACCGTCGCCATTGCCGTCAACACCATGCGACAACCAAGTAGCTGGGATAAACTGAGTCTGACCCATACCGCCAGCCCAAGAGCCGTCAAGCTGTGATGGATATACATCGCCGCGCTCAACTAAGGTCATTAATGCCATTAACTGTTCTTCAGCGAATTCACGGCGACGGCCATCATAAGCCAAGCTAGCAAGCGAGCTTGGAATATAGCTGTTACCGGTGACAGCGCCAAATGACGATTCCATGCCCCAAATAGCAGCGATAATCTCAGCATTCACGCCATATTGTGATTCAAGGCGAGAAAGTAGTGAGCGCTGCTCGTTAAACTTGCTAACACCACGGCTAACACGGCCACTTGATACCGCAGAGTCGGCATATTCCCAAGGCATTTTAGAGAATTCTGGCTGACTTGAGTCAAGCGAGATAACCTGAGAGTTAAGCTGCGCACTGTCAATTAAACGGCTCACATCAGCAGGATTATGACCTTCTGAAATAGCGCGCATGGTGAAGTCAGACTTCCAATCAGAAAAACTACGGTACGTGGTTTTGGGCTTCGGTGTTGGGCGCGGCGCAGGTGTGGTTTTAGGAGTCTCTGGTTTGATAACAATAACCGGGGCTGGTTTTTGTATAGGTACTGGCTTTTGAACCGGCACTTGTTGCACTGGTGCTTGGCTGGCACAGCTTGCCAAAAATAGGGCTGAAATAAGCGCTAGGCCGTGTTTTAACTGAAAATTAGCGTGTTGCTTTTTCATGAAAGAAGGTCTCGTATTATAGGTTGTTTGGTGAGAAAGAAAGTGATATACAAGGCGTTGGTAAAACAGGTCGCATTGATTACATAAGATTAAGTCAAAATACTGTATCAATAAATGAGCGTAAAGTCGATGTTCATGCAGTGTGATAAAGTAATTGAGTAGACATATACTGGCTAAAGGATCTGTTATATCGAAGAGACTGACCATAAAAATGATATACATCATTTGTCACAATCAAAGTTTCATCAACTTTAGAATACCATGCCAATGTACAATACCGCTGCGTATCGTCTTAATATCTCAGATGAGGGCGTTATGCAATTGCAGGTGGCGGGTGGTTTGAAGTGACTTAAATAAGCTCTAAAAACTAAAGAATTTAAAGAGCTTGGCCTTATTAACGCAGTTCCATCAAGAGGGAGAAATATGCGAGGCATAGGTAGTCTATCTTTAAACACTATATCCGTGCCTCGTCCCTCGGCGAAAGCTTAACACCTTCCAAGTTGACTTTTATATTAGAGATGGCGTGTATATTATGTCCGAAAAAGAGTGTTGCACAACTTTCCAAAAACCGCCTGCTTGAGTTCGTACTAAAGGCCTATTATTGGAATCAACATAATTAACAAGCACATTAATGTTTTTAATAATCGTTTGAGTATTGATATTAAAAGTCAGCTCAACGTCTATTAAAGATACAGCAGCAGCTTTATCCTGAAATGATAGGATTTTATAGGATTCTGGGGTATGCATGCCAAAGTTTTTTCTAGCCAAACCCGCCTTTTTTCCTTTAGTCTTATGAACGAAATTGACCAACAATTCTGACATGTTTCCATAATTCTTACTCATCCAGCTTTCGATAAATTCTGCAACAAACCTCTCCGGAGTGTTCTGAGGTAAATCTTTAGCTCAACCTATATGAGGAAGGTAGGAGCAATCTTTCATTGAACGAGGTCGCCAATTATCTAAGAGTTTTCTTTCCTTGCTATTTTGAACTGTTCTTTTTAACAACTCTGACCAACTAACATTCTCTTTTATAGTCTGTGGTTCTTTGTTTAAGGCATTAGACCAGTCTTTAATAGCAAATAATGCAGCCCATACTTTTGCAGCTACTAATTTATTATCAAAAGCTAGCTCTCTCCCATGTAAAATACCGTTTCTATAGGGTATCGTTATTTCTTCTTCACTAGTCTTATTTCTACCTTTAGCAAATAAGGAGGTTAGCACCTGTAATCCAGTTTCATGAGCAGCAATAGAATCATTAGCGGTCATATCTACTGAATTTGCAAAAAAACCTACATGTTGAGAGATATCGTTTACGATTCCATCAAGTAAGCTCAGCATCAATGGAATACAAGCATGGTATCGCTCTGCTAAGTAATCTTCTTTTGCAAGTTCAAGTAGTCGAACCCTTCTTTTAAACTGAAAATGTGTATCAAATGAACGTAGACCGCGTTTAATAGTTTCGTCATCATAATAATTAGCAAGAAATTTTTCAGCACTATCTAAACCTTCTGAATCAGCTAATTTAATCGCTTTTTGCATAACTTCTAAGCTCATTGATTCATAAGCTATCCATCCTAATTTAGAGAAGTAATCATTAAACTTATCTGGAACTTCAAATATTTCAGCTTGTTTCTTTATTTTAGAAAAGTCATTAAATACTTTTTCTGTCTTAGGGAATATCCTTTTTATGACTGGAAATAGTTTAAATGGAGTGCCTACTATCTCAATTTGTTTCGATATTTCAGCAATAGATGGATTATCTTTGATTTTTTTTGGCTTATCCATATATCATCCTTATTTTGATTGATATTTTGCCTATGCTATTAAAAAGTTACAAAGCCTCCAGCACCTTCAACATCGCCTTTGGTAAGCCTAGTGTTGATTTGGCGTTATCGGCAGTGAGCCAAGTTGACTGGATATCCGCATCCTTTAATTGTGCTGTCAACGCTGTGCTTTCGGCTTTAGTAAGTGTCAGGGCTTTTGGTTGTAGATACCAATGAAAATGGGTAAGGGTATGCTTAATCGGTGCGTCATCAAGCAGTTCAGCACTCACAGGCGTTAATGTTAAATGGCTATTATTAACAAGCCATTTATCAACCACTTGTTCTGCAAGCGTGTTTTCACTTTCAAAAGCACTGTCTTCGTCCGATGTGGAAACAACCGTTTTTCCCAGTGTCTTTTTCTCAAACTGTAATGGTAATACCCACAGACCGCCCCAGATACCGCTATCCGGACGTTGTAACCACAGCAGCTCATCTTGCTCATTTTGAATCAATAATGCGTTGCTAAACTTGCTTGGCTTGGGTTTCTTTTTGGCCTTAAAGGGATACTCCATCTCACGACCTTGCGCATGTGCGATACAGTCTTGGCTAATCGGACAGGCCTCGCAATTTGGATGACGGCGGGTACATAAGGTGGCACCCATATCCATCATAGCTTGGGCGTAGTGTCCGCTGTCATCAATAGGCGTTAGACGCTCTGCCAGTGCCCACAGCTCTTTATTGGTCGCAGACTTAGTGATATCTCCATCAATACCTGCCCAACGGGTTAATACGCGTTTGACGTTACCATCACAAATCACCCCATAGCAGTGCAAGCCCATAGCAACAATGGCGCCTGCGGTCGAAGGGCCGACTCCGGATATTGCTTCCCAACCTGCGATGGTTTGCGGAAAGTCGCCTGTCTCGTTGATAACCTCGACCAATTGCTTAGCACCTTTGTGCAAATTGCGGGCACGCGCGTAATAACCCAGACCTGCCCAATGTTCGGCAACCTCATCCCAGTCTGCATTGGCCAAATCATGCACGGTTGGAAATGAGGTCATAAACCGCTCAAAGTAAGGTATGACGGTCTTGACTTGGGTTTGTTGGAGCATGACTTCAGAGAGCCAAACGATATAAGGATTTGGCGTATCAGTTCGGTGTTGTTGCCACGGCAAATCATGACGACCGTTTTTATCAAACCAGTCTAGAATACGCGGGGCAAAAGTATTGAGTTCGGTGGGAGTGTGGTTAAAGGTGTGAGTTTCGAAATGAGTTTCAGTTTGGGTTTTTGGATTAGCGGTTGGCTGGGTCATAGATTTTTTGTATCAATAGATTGAGGTGAATCTATTATATATTGGGAAGGTCTGTTTTAAGAACTTTGTTTTAGTTTAATTCGTTTCTAAATTATTTGATTGTCTGTAAACAACGTCTAATGTTTCGCCCTTGTTATTTATCCATTCTACCCAACCGTTTGAAGGTCTTCCCAGAACAAATTGAGCTGCACCGCTAGGTGTCTTGAATAAGTGGTTTTCAGTCAGCTTATAATACTTACTTTCATGGAGAATAAGTTTTTTTTGTTCTATCAAATCATTTTTAAGTTCAACTGCCCATTCACTTAAGCTTTGAACGGAATCCCTTCTGATAAGCGAATCTTTTAAGATTACAAATCCATCATCATCGTAATACCCTTTAGCATCGGCAAATGAATTGGAACAATTAAAAATTTTCTTTTCTATCTGATTATGGTCTACTGAATTACTTGAAATAGGATTTGTAACTTGAAGGCTTTCAAAAATAGGTTGTCCCATTGTAGAAAGCAGAATATTAAGGGTATAAAACAACTCTTCACAGTCTGCTTTTAATGGAGCAGGCGTGTGTGGTAACATGCCATTATTTCCGTTTAATAGCTGATACCTTTCTGCTTTGATTGCTGTTTCAATCGCTTTATATTCTAGGTACAGTGTATGGGTTTGGGTAATGGTATTATTCGTCGATACCATGACAAAAACACGTTCCCAATCCCAAGAGTCTTTGTTTTTGTTATGTTGTTCTATGCGTCGCTTTAGCTCACCAGTTTGACCTATATATAGCTGTGGTTTGCCATTAAGTTCATGGCTACCAACTAAAAAGTATAAACCTACTTGCAATGCTTCAGGCATAGATAAAAATTCTTTGATATGTACTCTAGGCACCTCAATTACACGAACGGTACGGGTAGTCATCTCGGCACTACGAATACCACGTGGATTACCTTGGGGTAAAAAAATTTGGATTGTTTTAGCTTGAGATGACATAAATGATCCTACTTCCGATTCTTCTTCGCGCGTCTTCTACGCAGCTTCTTCTCTTCAATTTTGGCCAATCGTTTCTGTTCCGCCTCTTCTCGCAGTGCTTCAACCAGTTTTAACTCGTCTTCTCGCATGGCAGGGGTCTCAAGGGTAATACGGCCCAGTTGCCCACTGCGAAGCTCATTAACCAGAATCTCAGACATACGGTAAGTATCGACCACACCGCCTTTCTTTAAGAATCCGCGACTGCGGCCGGCCACTTCAAAGAACTCCCAATCACTTTGCGGTAAGTCCTCGATTTTATAACGCTCTTTTAATAGATTTGGGTATGCTTTAATTAGGTATTCTGCGGTATAACTGGCGACATCGGCGAAGTCAAAAGCAGTGTCTTTAATACCGCCGGTTGCTGCCAAACGGAAACCAGAGTTCGGATTTTCAATCTTTGGCCACAGCATACCTGGGGTGTCATACAGCATAATGTCGTTATCAATTTTAATCAGCTGCTGAGATTTGGTGACCGCTGGCTCGTCACCGGTCTTGGCAATGCTGCGTCCTGCTAAAGCGTTAATTAAGGTTGATTTACCGACGTTAGGAATGCCCATAATCAGCACTTTGATTTGGCGACCAGTGCCGACTTTATTGGGCATTAAATCTTTTATCAGCTTCACCAGTTGTTTGACTTGGGAGCTTTTATTGTCATCAAAGGCGACTGCTTTTACTTGGTCTTGCGCCTCTAGATATTCAATCCATGCTTGAGTTTGATTGGGATCAGCAAGGTCAGACTTGTTCAAGATTTTAATGACCGGTTTTTGGCCACGCAGCGCCGCAACCATCGGATTTTCACTACTGTAAGGGATGCGCGCATCAATCACTTCGATGACCACATCCATATCCGGCATGATTTCTTTGATTTCGTTGCGGGCTTTGTTCATATGCCCTGGGAACCACTGAATAATGGCTTGGCTTTGGGTGTTATATTGGCTCATTGGTCTTTCCATTGCTGTCTATTCATTAATATTAAATCTATTTTACTATAGAAAGACCGCCACCATATGCAAATAGCGGCGGTCATTGTTATATAAGGGATTATTTGGTAGTGCTTTGCTCAAAGTTGAGTTGAGCATTTTTATTCATATAGGGGCGCATTGGGCTTATCAAGATGAAAACGCATCAGAGGTATCGAGTTCGTCATCATTCACTGTTTCTTGCTCAGGGGGTAGCGGTGCAAGATATCCAATTAATAGAATCAAACTACCGGCACCGATAAAGGACACCACACGCCAAATGGCATCGGTTTGTGATAAGTCGACCACTACTAGTTTAATCACTACCAAGGCCAATAAACTGATACCCATAAACCACCAAAAGCGTTTACCATTGCGGCTTGACATAAAGGTGGCGATTAGTGCGGTCAACGTCCAAAGGATAGTTAGTCCGGTCTGAACTTGCTCGCTATACCACGCGCCCTGGTCCCAAAGTGGCGTGCCGGCATAAGCATGTAAGGTACGCACCAATAGGCTAGAGAGTGCCCAAAAGCCAATCAGTCCCAGTGCCTTGAGCATGAGTTTTTGATTGGCATCATGCGAAAGATTGGCGGCTAATTTTGAATGACCGGCTGATTTTGATTGAATATCTGAACTGGGCATATCCAACCGATATAAGCTTAATCCATAGCCTAGTACGGCCAAGATGGTGATGTCAAATAGGTTAAGCAGTGGGATATAAGGCAAACCCCAAACCATGCCATTATGCGACCAGTTTGTTGCCACTACCCAAACGAGTAGTAGCGGTAAAAATAGATAACTGCTGCCAGTTAATGCGGTTTTCCAATCAAACCATGTTGGCATGGTCAGCTTGTTTTTAGTCACCGCATAAGTCATGCCAATCAAGCACAAACTTGGTATTAATATAGCAATAACACTATTAGCATTAGGAATTAGATAGTAGGCAAATTCAGTGATTAGCAAAATAACGACCGTTAGCCACAGGGTGCTGTGGAACGAGACCACCGGCTTGTCTGTTGACCAGTGTTTTATCCAAAGCTGCGCAAGCACAAAACCAGCTATTAAGCTAAATACGTAAACAACCCCCTGTGGTTTCACCAGAGCATCATTGCTAAAGCTATCCCATATTGGCAGTACCAATAACAAGATTAAATAAAACACAGGTAACCAGACTTGGCTGATTAAGCTGACCTCGCGCCATTGTTGCCAGCGATTTATAATCCAATAGGCGATAAGATGCAGCAGGATGACAAATGCGATGACGTTGGCGATATTTTGTATTGAGTCATCAAGGACATCGAGCACGATATATAAACTGGCGAATAATGCCCAAGCGGCACCAAAGAAGGTAAGAGTCGTGATAAAGATGGGCGATCGCCATACCACACCAAACGCCCAGCTTTTGGTGAATGTTTGGTTTAAAGAAGGGTGATCGGTTAAGCATAACGCTCGGTTAGGGTCGGTTTTTAGGTTTAATGGGTTGTTGGGCTCTCGCAGTACAAACATTGAGACCATCCAAGCGGCCACTGAAACACTAAGCGCTAAATAACTGGGCGATAAATCGTAAGTATTAAATAGCGATACTAACTGCACGATAGCCAGTATTTGCAGTCCCAAACCAAATAATACCGTCCAACCACGTAACAGGCGACGTCCAAACCAGACCAGTGCTAGACCTTGTAAGCTCCAGCCGCACGCTATCCAATTGGCATCAAAGGCTAAGGCAATGGTCAAAGCGGTAAAGCCAAAACCAAGGGCTAGCATACCTTCAATAATCAAGGTCTGCTGACCGCGGCGATTGTGTTTCATAAAAATAAAGCCGGCTATTAGATAGACCGCGGCCATAAGGGCGCTGCTGATGGTTAAGGCATTATCAATATCGCCCAATAGAGTATTTAACAGGCCAAATACCAATAGTGGCGTAGCAAACATCAAACCTGTATCAATGGGCAGTATCGGTCGCTGATTATTGTCATCAGCATTTGTTTCAGTTTGGCTGCTTAAAGCAGGACTTACTAAGGAGGCGTTGTACTTAATAACTTGCTGCGCATAACGAATGGCGATAAATAAATACAGTAGCCAATGCAGAACGGTAATCACGGTCAACTCTGTACGCTGCGCCTCTATTTGTGCGTCGAGTAAACCCTCAAAGCCCCAATAATAGGCCAGTCCAAAGGTAACCGTCGCCCCAAGTAGATTGAGCACCTTCCAGGTTCGGTAGTGCGCAATAATAGCAATAGCCACGTTTAATAGTAAGAAATAGCCAAACAACACGGTCACAGTACCGCTGTCGTCACTGGTCAATATTGGTGCTAAAAAGGCGCCTGAGAAGGCAAGTAATGCCAACGGGAATGCGTTTTGGCGTAAGGCTAAAGCGACAGTCACCGCAGACAACACACCTAATAGTACAAAGCTCGGTAGGCTAGGGATAACGTGATACACCTGATAGGCAAAGAAGGCGGTTAAATAGGCGGCAGACAGCCCAGCACCTTGCAAAGTAATGCCATAGGTAAAGCGTTTTTTGACTAGCTCTAATCCCAAGCCTGCGACTAATAACCCGACTACGCCGACCGCAAGCAGTTTAATTTCAATCGGCATTTCAAAGTGTTCGCTTAGCAAACGAAGGAGCAGTACCACACCCATTAGTAGCACAATGGCGCCGACACGCACTACTAAATTACCCCCAAAGAACCAGTTTTTTAACGTATGCAGTAAAGAGGTGACGATAGGCGTCGATTGTTCGTCGGGTTCAGCACGATTGGGTTGGACCGTGCGTTTTTTAAGGGTGGATACGGTCGTTTTAGAAGGTGCGGTTTTTTGGATTTTGGTTAATATAGGACGTTGTTCAGATTCTAGATCTGAGGTGCTATTCTCATCTAATGCTTTATTCTCAGTATTTAAAATAGAGGAGGTAACAGGGGTAGCAATAGAGGGCTCGATGTTTGTGTCATCAAGCGTATCATCGAAAGCAGAGTCTATTGTACTGTTAGGTAGCGGGCTAGTCTCGGGCTGCTCTGATAAAGTATCATTAGTAAGAGTGGGCGGCGTTCTAGTCGACTGAGCTTTAATACTATGAATCTGCTTATCTAGCTGCTCAAGGGTCTTTTGCGTGGTACTCAGTTCACTGCGTAAGTCTAAAATATCTTGTTTTAGCCGGCGGATATTATCTTTTGTGAATACCCATAAAATAATAAAAGCCCCAATGAATAAAATATTAAGCACCCAAACGTCAAACATCACCATCGCCTCGAATAAACCATTGTTGGTATAAGAGACGATGATGATGTTATTTTAAGCTAAACGCAAGGGTTAACTGACAGCTAGTTAAGTAAGTAACCTACTATCATTTATTAGCGTTGGTTTTAAAACTACTCGTAATGGTTGTGTAGTTTTTGACGCATGAACTCAATCATTTTGTTCCAGCTTTCATTGGCAGCAGTTTCGTTGTAGCCTAAGTCTACGCCATTTTCAGCGGCACGTTGATCTGCTTTTGGATTGGTAAAGCCATGCTTTGCATTGTCGTACACATCAACGGTGTAGTTAACGTCTGCGTTATCAAGCTCTGCTTTTAGCGCTTCAACGGCATCCATAGATACCATGCTGTCTTCACGGCCGTGAGCGACTAATACGTCTGCTTTAAACTTACCTTTTTCAGCAGGCCGCTTAGGTGTCAAGTTACCATGGAAGGTCGCTACTGCTTTTACTGGCATACCTTCACGAGCCATATCTAAAGCGATTTTACCGCCGAAGCAATAGCCGATAACCGCCAAGTTATCGCCATCAACAGGCAGCTGATCAGCAAAATCGTTTAAGATGGCACGGCAACGACCCATTAATTTGTCTTGGTCATCAAGCATTTGAGTCATCCACTCATTGGCCTGCGCTGCATCTGTGGTTAATTTGCCTTCACCATAGATATCCATCGCAATCGCTGCAAAGCCTGCACGTGCTAAATGTTCGGTCACTTCACGTGGATGATCTACCACGCCCCACCATTCTGGTGCAACCAAGATACCTGGCACTGAGCTTTTATCAGTGGTGTTTTCTGGCAGTGACACATAGCTGATTAGCTCCATACCATAGTCAACAGTTGTTTTTAGCTCATAGCTTTTAATATCCATCTTTTTATTTCCTTATGTTTATTATTGGGATTGTTTGAAATAAAATTGAACCAAATAAAAAGGAACAATAGTGATTAGTAATCAATAAATGAAATTGAAATTTTAATGACTCCACTAACATAACAAAGTCTATCACCAGTTTCGATTAAAGAAATGTGAAGATGTTTTATTGTTTGGAGAATGAGGTTTAATAGCCGTTAGATTTGTAGACGACTTTATCGCTATATATTGATAACTCGTCATTTGTTGTCATAATAAGTACTTAACTAAATGCATACACTGATTAAAATCGCACCGGTCGATTGAGAAAATTTATGGCAACTGACACACTGATACGTCCTAACTTCTGGCAACAGTATCAACTAGAGGCATTGACAACCGCTGAATGGGAAGCGCTTTGTGATGGCTGCGGTGGCTGTTGTTTGGAGAAGTTTTTGGATAATCCCAATAAGCCGTACGAGGTGGAATATACTGATGTATCTTGTAAGCTACTTGATTGTTCGACCGGCTATTGCTCAAATTATGAAAATCGCAAACAGTATGTACCTGAGTGTGTGTCGCTAACCGCAGAAAAATTGCCAGATATGATGTGGCTGCCAAGTAATTGCGCTTATAAACGTCTGTATTTAGGACAAGGATTGCCCGAGTGGCATTTATTGATTACTCAAGATATCGAGAAAACCAAGCAAGGTATGAAAGAGGATGGCGTCGGCGTCGCTGGACGCTGTATCAGTGAGAAGTATGTCGATGAAGATGAGTTAGAGGAACGTATTGTCCAATGGATACAAGCTTAATATCTATAGTCAACGTCAATTAGAATAGCGCGTCACCAACCGCAAAAAGGAGCCAATCGGCTCCTTTTTTTATAGTTATGATCTTATAAGCTATCGTACGTGATTAACTTAACATCTAGTTAACGAACTCAGGATACGCTTCTTGACCACACTCTGAGAGGTCTGCGCCTTCATACTCTTCTTCTTCTGAGATACGTAAGCCAACGACTGCTTTTAGAACGCCCCAGACGATTAAGCTACACACAAATACCCAAACAAAGATAGTCGCTGCGCCCATAAGCTGCATACCAAAAGTGGTGCTGTCATTAGTAATAGGAACAATCAATAAACCAAACAGACCCACCACACCATGTACTGAGATGGCACCAACTGGATCATCAATCTTCATTTTGTCTAAGATTAAGATAGAACCAACCACAATCATACCGGCGACAAAGCCAAACACGGTAGCAAGTAGCGGTGTTGGGGTATCAGGACCTGCGGTAATGGCAACCAGACCAGCCAATGCACCGTTTAATAGCATGGTTAAATCGGCTTTACCGAAGATCATGCGGGCCAATAACAAGGCACCGATAGCACCACCAGCGGCAGCTGCGTTTGTATTTAAGAACACCAGGGCAACAGTATGTGCACTATTAATATCACCAAGCTTTAGAACCGAACCACCATTGAAGCCGAACCAGCCTAACCATAGGATAAAAGTACCTAAAGCGGCTAGCGGTAAGTTTGCACCAGGAATCGCGCGGATTTGGCCATTTTTGCCATATTTTCCTTTACGTGGGCCGAGTAATAATACGCCAGCTAATGCGGCTGCAGCACCGGCCATATGTACAATACCAGAGCCTGCAAAGTCGGTAAAGCCTGCACGAATCACATTGCCTGCGTCGTCTGTGATTTCACCTAATGAGAATAGACCAAAGACAGATTGACCATTCCACGTCCAACTGCCCTCCATTGGATAGATAAAGCCCGTCATCACAACTGCAAAGGCGAAGAATACCCAAAGTTTCATACGCTCAGCAACCGCGCCCGATACGATAGACATACAGGTTGCAACGAATACCACTTGGAAAAAGAAGTCAGAGGCAGAAGAATATACTGAATCACCATCAAAGCCATTTTCAGCAGAAGCGGCTAGTGCATCGGCAACCAAGGTTTCACTGCCAGTAATACCGCTTAAGAAGTATCCGCCGCCATACATAAACTGATAGCCACAAATCATGTACATGGTACAAGCAATGGCGAAGAGACCGACGTTTTTGGTTAAAATTTCAGTGGTGTTTTTAGCGCGAACAAGACCGGCCTCTAACATAGCAAAGCCTGCCGCCATCCACATAACCAGTGCGCCGCAAATTAGGAAGTAAAAGGTGTCTAGTGCGTACTGTAGTTCAAAAATCTGGTTTTCCATAATGATTCCCCCTTGGAATGCAATCGATATTAGCAAGACGTTATTTGAGCGGTTAAGTTTTTGGTATTTGGCTTAAGCGCGGCAAATGTGTCTTTTTTTAAAATTGTTGATGCTTAAATTGCATCAGGACCTGTCTCGCCAGTACGGATGCGAATAACTTGCTCCAGTGGGGAGATGAAGATTTTACCATCGCCAATTTTGCCCGTGCTTGCAATACGAGTAATCGCTTCAATGGCAGGCTCTACCATCTCATCGGTTACAGCAACTTCTACCTTTACTTTTGGTAAGAAGTCCACAACATACTCTGCACCGCGGTACAGTTCGGTATGGCCTTTTTGACGTCCGAAACCTTTTACTTCAGTAACGGTCACACCTTTCACACCAATTTCAGATAAGGCTTCACGCACATCATCCAGTTTAAAAGGTTTTAATACAGCGGTAATCAATTTCATAGGAAATTCCTTGTTAATGATTTTGATAATTATTGGAAACAAACAGTCTGCTAATACAACAAACTACTTATCTACTATTGATGTCATTGTTTCAAGAATTGTGCCAACTAAAAACGAAGGGGGAAGACGTTTTTAGGGCTTTTATTGCATCAAAATAGTGCGTTAAAAATATAACGCACCATTTTGGTGTGCACCATATCAGATAATAGCTAGATTATTATAGCGAAGTTTCCTAAAAGAGGGTTAGCCATTGGTTAGCAATTTGTGAAAGAATTGCAGGTGGTCAATCAGGCGTCATTTGGGCATATCAAAAGGGCTAATATTGCGCATCGTAAAATATTAGTAATCAAGCTGCTTGTCGTTAAAATCTAATAGGGAAACTGACGTTTAAGCCGCTCGCAATTTATTGAGTGATTTACCTATGGGTTATATTAGTAGATAGTTTGGTTACCCAGTTACTTATCGTTAATAATAAAGGATAGGTTATTACTTTATAAATCTGATATTTATATTAATATCAAGTTAAAGAAACTGTAATTCTAATAATAGTTTTCTTTATAATCATTCAAAGACAGCAGTCAAATTCAAATTTACATAAGAAAATCAGTGCATTAATAGATATAAATATAATAAAAATCAATTTTTCACACGCATGAACAAGATGCACTGCACTGTTGGTTGTTATACAGTTAATAAACAAAGGGTCACGAGTCTTCGCACCTGTCTCTAAATATCAACCGTAAAGCATTGCTGCTAGTATTGCTTACTGGATTTACTGCCTTAACTTTAGTAGTTGGGCTGACCTCGTCTTATTATTTGACTGATACTGACCTCCTTATCGGTGGTCGCCCATTCTGGCACGATGTCAAAAAGACTCAGACTTTAGAAGGCGCTAAACAGTGTGCATTAAAGGGAATTGAGGAAGAGGTGTCAAAAGGAGTTCCGTTCATCCGTCCCCCTTTTGATGTGTGTGATCCAAACTTGACCGCCCTTTTTGTTTAAATCTTGGCAAACTACATTTTTGGATAAAGTAGATAAGGCGTTTTACTGGCGCTTAATAGCTTGCGAGTATCGCTACCGTGCAGCAGCTCATGCAAGCGTGATTCGCCAAAGGCACCAGATATCAATAAGTCCAAATTATGCTGATCTTGATAATAGATTATTGACGAGGTGACATCATGGCCTGAAATGAGTGCTTTTCTACACTGGACACCGGCTTGTTTTAAACGCGCATAAGCTTCTCTTAATGCATCCTTATTACGCTCATTTTCTTCACCAACCATCACCACATGCAAGGTAAGATTTCTAATCAGCTTACTACTGCACAGCCAGTCTAATAATGCGTGACAAGTCCGGCGATTATCAAACGCAAATAGCGCAGTTTTGGGTATTTTAAAGGTCTCGTGAGTGACCAGAGCAGGGCAACGGCTGGCACGAATCAGCTGTGAAAGCGTGTCTTTACAGGTCACTTGATGACCGATAACCACCAATTGTGCTGTCTCATCAACATAATCTAGACTTTCAGCAATAGAGGCATGGCGGTGCAAAGTATATATATGATGCTCATAACGGCCTTGATGCTGCTCGCAGTAGTTTTCAGATTGCTTTAGTAGCAGGCGACCTTGATCACGCAGTTTTCCGTTACTATCACGCTCCTCTATGGTTAACTGATTTAATAAATGCTCGCCATCATCGGCTATCAAGCAGCCGGAATAATCCATCGCGCCTTTATGATGGACGCTCGGCGCGGCATGAAGCAAGCCGATGGGTACCTGGAACATCTTAGCCGCCCACATACTGGCGTCCAATACCGCTTGAACATGGTTAGGGCAGTCAAGGCAAGCGATAACACTGTCAGGTCGTAAATTACTCATAAGAATCACTCAATTAAATGTATTTTGAGACAACGCATATCAAAAATCCCACTCTAGCACTACTAGAGTAGGATTATAAGCCGTCTTTATTTAAAGATGGCCAAAAGCAAGCGTGGGCTTATCGAGTGTAGCAATATTAATCCAGTAAGCCAATATCGCGGCGATCATGGATTGAGAATTTGTCGATAATGGTGCGGCTGGCATCATTAAGACCCACGACCTGAACCTCGATACCTTCACGCTGAAAACGAATAACCAGTTTGTCTAGCGTATCAACAGCAGTAATATCCCAAAAATGAGCTTGGCTCACATCAATCACCACTTTATCTAGCGCTTCTTTGGTATCAAAGCTGTCTAAGAACTGGGTGGTAGAGCTAAAGAATACCTGACCTTGCACGTAGTAATAACGAGTATTACTGGCATCATCATATTCACTAACCACACTTAAGAATTGACCAATCTTATTGGCAAAGAACAGTGCTGATAACAATACACCGACCAACACACCATACGCTAAGTTATGGGTAAAGACAGTCGTTAATACGGTTGCTAGCATCACTACGTTAAACGACTTAGGATGGGTTTTAAATTCGCGAATAGATTCCCAGTTAAAGGTACCGATAGACACCATAATCATCACAGCGACTAACGCGGCCATCGGAATTTGGCTGACCCATTCGCTTAAGAATACCACCATAATCAGCAGTACCACACCGGCAATCAATGTGGATAAGCGAGTACGGCCGCCTGATTTGACGTTAATGACCGATTGACCAATCATCGCACAGCCTGCCATACCACCAAAGAAGCCAGAAGCAACGTTGGCAATACCTTGACCACGACACTCACGATTTTTATCACTTGGGGTGTCGGTCAAATCATCAACGATGGTTGCGGTCATCATCGATTCAAGCAAGCCCACTATGGCAAGCGCAATTGAATAAGGCGCGATAATCATTAAGGTCTCTAAGGTCAATGGAATATCTGGCAATAGGAACATCGGCAGCGTATCAGGTAGCTCGCCCATATCACCCACATTACGGATATCCAGACCCATATATAGAGCAACGATGGTGAGACCCACGATACAAATAAGCGGTGATGGGATGACTTTGCCAATCTTGGGAATCAGCGGGAAACCATAGATAATAGCCAAACCGGCCGCAGTCATGATATAAACAGGGATGCCAACGCGGTCAACCGCAGGGTTTAATTCAGGCAACTGCGCCATAAAGATTAAAATGGCAAGCGCGTTAACAAAGCCAATGACCACCGAGCGTGAGACAAAGCGCATGAGGTTGCCAAGTTTAAACACCCCCATAAAGAACTGAATCACACCGCACAGCAAGGTCGCGGCTAGTAAATATTGCAAACCGTGATCGGCGACCAAAGTTACCATGACCAGTGCCATCGCACCGGTGGCAGCAGAGATCATGCCTGGTCGACCACCCACAAAACTGATGACAACGGCAATACAAAAAGAGGCGTAGAGTCCAACTTTTGGATCTACACCCGCGATAATAGAGAAGGCAATGGCTTCAGGAATGAGTGCTAAAGCGACAACCAAACCGGATAGAACATCGCCGCGCACATTAGAAAACCACTCGTCTTGAATCGTATTTATAGAAGGTACTCTCATAGGCTTTGGGTCGGCTACTTAATTTTTAGGTTATATTTCAGAGTGCAGCGCGTCGATAACAGCAGACAATCACCGCACAAAAAGGGGATGCAAATCGCATGGGTTTTGATAAAAAAAAGTGAGCAATCGATAAACGTAAGGCCGTTATCGCGCTGTTTATTTAAATGCGTCTCTAAACGTCTCTAAATAAGCTGCTTTTTATGCTAAATTCAATATTTAGCGATAAAGCGTTAGTAAATTAAGGTCATTACCGCTAGGGTCATGGTAGAATAAATAACCCCCAAAACCGGCAGCGGTGTCGCGGCTATTTTAGCATTAAATACCCTTATCAATAAAAACCAATTATAGGTCAATTGCAGGTAGATAATCGCAGCAAGGCGCTAAGCAGGTTCTCAAATCAATAGGGCATATGTCTATTAATAATAAATGCCCTGAATAGATAAATGCCCTGAATAAATAAGAACCGGCGTTCAGCCATGCGATAAAATAGCAACAAAAATGGGTGCATCATATCACAATAAAGAGACAAGGACAGACCATGAGTACTGACCAATCCGTTACCAGATCCTCTTATCGTTCACAGTCATCTAAGCCCAATAGCGGCGCAGAGCAATACACGCCAAAACCCAAGTCTGATTCGTCCTCCCTCATTCAAAAAGGCAGTGGCCTACATGTTGTTATCGGCCTAGGGCAATCTGGCCTAGCAGCGGCTAATTATTTGGCCCGTAGCGGTTACAGCGTTGCTATTACCGATACCAATGCTGAACCAAACTTGGCTGAGTCGTTAGACCCAAGCATCAGTATTCGTGCATTTGGTGACATTGATGCAGAATTGTTGTTACAAGCGTCGCGTATTATTATTAGCCCAGGTGTGGCTTTAACTACGCCGGCTGTTGCACAGGCGAAGCAAGCCGGTATTGAGATTGTCAGCGATATTCAACTGTTTAAAGAAGCATACAGTGCACCAATTGTGGCGATTACGGGCTCTAACGCTAAAAGTACAGTGACAACCTTGGTTGGTCAAATGGCCAGAGATGCCGGCATCAATGTCGGGGTGGGTGGTAATATTGGTCTACCCGCGTTAAGTTTATTAGAAGACGAGTCACTTGGTGATAAGATGCAGCTTGCGGTATTGGAGTTGTCGAGCTTTCAGCTTGAGACAGTGACCAATTTGGGTGCAAAAGTCGCCACCGTGCTGAATATGTCACCAGATCATCTAGACCGTCACGGCGATATGTTGGGTTATCATCAAGCCAAACACCGTATTTTCCAAGGCGCACAATCTATTGTGGTCAATCGTGACGATGCTTTATCACGTCCGTTAATTGCTGATGATACGCCTCGATTAAGTATCGGTTCGAATGCGCCTGACTTAGGCGAATATGGCATCCTTACCGAAGGCGATGGTAGTCTGTATCTAGCCAAAGGCACCCAAAAATTGATTAATGCCGACGAGTTAAAAATTAAAGGTAAGCACAACTTGGTTAACGGCTTGGCAGCTTTGGCACTAGGTGAGTTAGCCGGTCTACCTATTGAAAGCATGCTAGAGACGCTAAAAGGCTTCTCTGGATTACCGCACCGCTGTCAGTTCGTCGATAGAGTCAATAACGTTGATTATTTTAATGACTCAAAAGGCACCAATGTGGGCTCAACCCTAGCTGCTATCTCAGGCTTAGGTTCGGTTTACAGTGCTCAAAATGAAGGCAAAAGTAAGCTGCTACTTATTTTAGGTGGGCAGGGCAAAGGTCAGAAGTTTGGTGAATTAACCGCGCTGATCAACAAACATGTCAGCCAAGTTATTTTGATTGGTGAAGATGCGCCGATTATTTACGAGCATTTAACTGAGGCAAAAATTAGCGATGAAGTCGATGTGCATAGATGTCAGACGCTAGAAAAAGCAATAGAAAAAGCGCAAACTTTAACTGCAAGTAGCCTATCTCAGGTGGCAGCAGTGCTATTGTCACCGGCCTGTGCAAGCTTTGATCAATACCCAAGTTATACCAAGCGTGGTGAGCATTTCTGTGAGCTTGTTGAGACGTTAAAAGCCTCTTAGTTTTTATAAGTTATCATGAGTTCAATCACTTACTGTGTTTAAGCTCATTTTCGTTAACCCTCTTTAATACATTGTTTTTAAGTACAGTTGATACCCTATGGCAAAAAATACTGCTAACGCATCTGGCTATACCCCCAATGCACTTTCCAAACGTAAACGTAACAAAACAGGCGTATTTTCCTTGCCATCAGCGGGCAGTGTCCTGTTTGCTAGCGTGTGCTGCTTACTGGTTTTAAGCCTAGTGATGGTGGCGTCGGCTTCTATTCCTTTCGCTAATATGCATGATATCAGTCAGCTCTATTTCTTTAAGCAGCAACTGACCTATATGATTGTGGGCATGATAGCAGGATGTATTACTTATAAGCTTATCCCCCTGAAATTACTTTATGACATGACAACACTTGGCTTGGGGTTACTGTTGATGTTAACCCTGATGGTGTTGACTTTAATATTTGGTGATGAGATTAATGGTTCTAAGCGCTGGCTTGAGTTAGGTCCATTTAACTTCCAAGTTGCTGAACTGGTGAAGCTAATCATGGTTATCTTTACCGCTGACTTCGTTGTTCGTCGGGGTAATGAGGTGAGACGAGGTATAGGTGGTATATTACGTATGGGTGCTCTGATATTCATACTGGTATTTTTATTCTTAAAACAGCCCGACTTTGGCTCACTAGTGATGGTCATTGGTGTGATATTAGCGATCTTCTTTGTCGCTGGAGCACCTTGGAGTCAATCACTATTCTTGCTGGTTGCAGGGGGCTTTGCTGGTGCGGTTGCGGTTATATTCCAAGACTATCGTATGAGTCGTGTGACCTCTTTTCTAGATCCCTTTGATGATATTCAAGGGTCGGACTATCAGTTGGCACGAAGTTTAATTGCATTTGGGCGGGGTGAGGTGACCGGTGTTGGCTATGGTGAAAGTGTCCAAAAGCTAGCACATTTACCAGAAGCACATACCGACTTCTTGTTGGCGATTACTGGTGAAGAATTAGGACTGATTGGAGTGTTAACCGTACTATTGCTAGAAGCCCTGATTATTGCTAGTGCCATGCGTATCAGTTACATCGCATTAAAAAACCATCAGATGCGATTAAGTTATACCGCTTATGGTTTTGCGGTTATCTTTATTGGTCAGGTAATGATTAACGGCGGTATGAACATGGGTATTATGCCGACCAAAGGCTTGACCATGCCGTTCTTTAGCTATGGTGGCTCTTCAATGGTCATTAGTTTGATTATGATTGGCATCTTATTGAAGATTCACAAAAGAAGTCCGAAAATTCCAGCAAGTAATTGTCGTAGCTATTAGTTAGTAGTAGCAATCTGCTTATTAAGAGCAGAGTGGTTACACGTTCAAACCATAATAACTACCGCAAAAGGGCCATATAGAAATTCTATAGGGCCCTTTTATTGGTTAAATGATATAAGCAACCTAATTTGGACAACCTTTAAGAGCTAAATATTTGGGGGTTGTACTTGCCCCAACCGTTGCTGATTTTTGAGTGGCTCGTTTTGCCACTGGCTTACTGCCTGAGCCATCATAATCTCTGGCTTATCGGTATCGACGCTAGGCTGCTTTAACAATTGTAACGCTTGATGAATAAGCTGCTGACACTTCTCGACACTCGAGGTATCAATTGGCTTGGCCAGATTCTGTTTAGACAGCTTCTGTCCTTGCTCATTTTCGACCAAAGGTAGATGATACCAGTGCTCAACAGCGGGCAGATCAAGATAGTGCATGATAGCAATCTGAGCCGTGGTCAGTGGTAGAATATCTAGCCCGCGCATCACATGAGTAATACCTTGTAGCCCATCGTCAACACTGGCTGCCAAAAAGTAATTCACAATGCCATCAGCACGCAGAATTACCACATCGCCTAGCATTTTCTGTGGATTTGCCCACTGCATGCCCTGTAGACCGTCTAAAAAGCCAATACTATAGTTGGGTAATTGAATACGGATTTTGACATCAGTCAAATCAGATGTTGAAGCGTCTATTGTGTTGTTTGAGAGAGTAGATGTTGGCTTGGGCAGGCAAAAGCGGGGGTAGATGTCATAGTCACGTAGCTGTTTGCGAGAGCACCGACAGCCATAAACACGCTGATTTAAGTTGTTTGCCAGTAGCTCGTTATAGATATCCTCTCTCTCAGACTGATACCAAACATCGCCATCCCAGTGTAGCCCCAGATTATCCAAATCAATTAATATCTGTTCACTAAATTTTGGATGACAGCGCTGACGATCGGTATCTTCGATACGTAATAGCCAATGACCATTGATTGATTTAATATGGCAATAACTGGCAATCGCTGTGGTCAATGAGCCCAAATGCAATTTGCCGGTAGGGGAAGGTGCAAAACGGCCCACAGCCGGCCTATAAATAGGCCTAGCGGTGGACCGTTTTAAATCGTGTATTGGCATAGGTCAGACAATATAGGTTAAAAGTGTGACCTGCAATATACTACAAATCAAAGCGCTAAAAAACTAAGAGTGGCCCCAGTTCTGACGCTCTTTGATTTCAGAAAGAGTCTTACAGTCGATACACTGAGTCGCAGTAGGTCGGGCTTCTAGACGGCGCAAACCAATTTCAACACCACAGGTTTCGCAAAACCCATAATCGCCACTGTGAATCTCGGCGATTGATTTATCAATCTTACGAAGCAATTTGCGTTCTCTATCACGCGTACGCAGCTCTAGCGCAAACTCTTCTTCTTGAGTGGCTCTATCGTTGGTATCTGAAAGGGAGGCTGATTCGTCCTGAATGTAGCTTTTCGTACGGTCAGCATCGCCTATCAGTTGCTGCTTCCATGCTTTAAGAATGGCTTCAAAATGCTCAAGTTGAGCATCCGACATATATTCCTCATCGGCTTTTGCGTCATAAGGCTTAAAAATTAGGTCGTCAGTAGCAGTTTGACTCATGACAATTTCCTATATCCATTTAAGTAGAGGAGCTGAAATAAAATAATTGACTCTTATACCACAGTTTAATTCCATTTACTAGAAACTTTACACCAAGTACGGCATTGAGCCTCGTCTGCGCATAACCAATGAAGTTACGCTTCAGGGTCAGACAGATGGTCATGCTTTAATCGTGTCACCCAACTGTCTAACGTGCCATCTTGATGCAGCGCCAGCCAGCGATATCCCGGTCTTGCCTGACTATCAATCGCAAAATCATCTTGCTTTGGCAGAAACTGATAACAGGTGGAGGGCGTAGTATAAACCTTAACCTGCCCATGCTCTTGCGTATATGACTGATGAACATGACCACTTACAATGGCTTTAATATTGGAGTGCTGCTCAACGAATCGCCAAAAGGGTTTCGTATTTTTGACCATATGTGCATCAATCCAAGCGGAGTCCATTGGATGCACGTGATGATGCATGGTTATTATGACAGGATTGTGACTTGCCTGTACTTTTTGGCGTAGCCAGTCGAGAGTTGTGTTATCGATTTCACCAAAGATCTGACCAGGTACGCTCGAATCTAAGAGCAATAATTGCCAGTTGTTTAGGTTAATAGAATGACGTGATAACAACCGCTTATCAGGCTGATGCGGCACAAATTGACGCTGTTCGAAAGGCAAATCTAAGCCCAGCTCATCGGTCACATCGTGATTACCTGCAATACAGGCAAAATCAATACCGGTATCGCCTAAGGTTTGATAAATTCGGTCGTATATCTCAGGTTTGACCTCATTGACCAAATCGCCGGTTAATAAAATCAAATCACAACGTCTATTCTCGCTCAATGCCTGCTGCAAACAAGTCATAAAACTGTAGTGATTGTTAATACCAGCCGTACTGACCGAGGTATCCAAATACAAATGAGGATCCGTCAGTTGCAAAATATTAACTGTGCCATCAGACGTTTCAATATGCGTGGGTGTCGCTGGGAGTGGCGTCATTAAGCGTATGCCTATTAATATCAATAATAAGAGTACTGTTGAAAAACGTGTTAAATGTCAATCGTGTTATTCACACTATACTATATGGGGACGATACGCCCATTTATCTATAGGAGGAGTTGGGCGGTATCGTTTAAATGCAGTTGATAGAGTGGAAGGTGATGTAAGGGAAATGAAGGTGTCATTAGGCTCGAGACACCATAAAAGCTGCAAAAAAGGCCACCGCCAGACCCAGTACAATTGCGAGACCAGTCTGGATATCGAGTAAAATACTGCCCCAAACACCGCCAGTAACCGCAAGCTGCGCCAAAATCACTGAGATAATCACCATTTGCTTAGGAGAGTGAGCAAATAGGCGAGCAGTTAATGCCGGTAGAATAAGCAAACCACTAATCAGCAGGCTACCCACTGCTTGTAGTGCTAATGCACAGAAACCTGCCAATACGCCCATAAAGAATAGGCGCTGACGGGTAGCATTGATACCGGATACTTGCGCCAAGTCAGTATGCGTTGCTAAGATAATTTGTGAGCGCCAGATAATTATCAGCACCGCCAGACCAATACCAACGCAAACCGATAACACCGGTAAATCAGCCCAACTGACTTCTAATAAATTACCAAATAAATAGCCCAGTACATTCGACTGCATTTGAGTCAGATGGGTTAAGGTCAATAAGCCCAAGCACAGCATGGTCACAGAAACGACGGCCAATACGGCATCATTAGGCAGGCGATCATCTTCTAGCCAAATAAGCCCTAACACCACCAAGATACTGACCACAGTAATACCAATGGCAAAAGGTAGGTGAAACAATGCCGCCAATGCCACACCGAATAAGGTTCCATGCGCTAGAGCGTCAGCAAAAAATGCCATGCGTCGCCATAATACAAGACAGCCTAAAGGCGCTGATAACAAAGCCAAAAGGCTACCGGCAATCCAAGCAGGAGCAATAATATCAAGCCATTCGGTGAATAAGGTGGGCATAGGACGGCAATTCCACAACAGTAATAGTAATAAATAGAGAGGGTAATAAAGACCAGATATGGCTTAAATCCTGTTCTATAGCAATGAAGCAGTCGCTATCTGCTAATGAGCGGTAGGCTCATGATGTTGGCATTCATGCGGCTGATGAATATAAGGCTGTTCATATTGATGACCAAAAAGCTTTTTGAATTCATCAGAGACGCCAAGATCGCTTGGCTGACCCTCACAGCAAATATGCTTATTCAGGCAAATCACACGGCGACTGCCACGCATTACCCAGTGTAAATCATGGGATACCACAACCATGGCGCATTGTAGGAATTCAGGTAAATCATCAATAAACTCATAAAGCCAGCGTTCACTCTCAGGGTCTAAGCCCTGCATTGGCTCATCTAAAATCAGCAAGTTCGGTTTGCTTAATAAAGAGCGTGCTAATAGAACCCTTTGTGTCTCACCACCTGACAAATGAATAACCTGCTTTTTTAAGAGCGGCTTAATCGATAAGCGCTCGAACAAAAATGAATGCTGATCTTCGGTTAATCGCGTTTTAATTTGGCCCAATAAGTCTTGAACACGCAGCGGTAATATTGAAGGAATCACAAACTTTTGCGGTACGTAGCCAATCTCAAGGTCAGGATGGCGGGTAATTTGACCTGATGTGGGTGTGATTAAACCCAAAATTAGCTTCATTAATGTCGATTTTCCGGCACCATTAGGACCGATAACACTCATTTTTTCGTACGGTCTGATTTGTAGGCTAATGTTGTTTAGCAGCTGTTTATTATTATCCGCTTGTGCAGACAGTGCTTTGCTCGAACGAGCGCCCGATAGCCAACCCGAAGATAGACGTTTATTATTCATGCCACGGTCACTGACCGCAAAGCCAACAGACTCCAAACTCATAAGCGGCGTTTGTTCTGAGAATGAAGCATTGGAATGAGGATGTGATAACGACACAGTTTGTAAAGGCGACATGAGTTAGGCTTCCACAGGCTTAGAATCAGAAGGATTGGCACAAGTCTGACATAATCCTTTTAATTCCATCACACTTTGCTGCACCTCAAATCCGGCAGCGTCTTTCACATAACTCACTACCTCTTGGGCAGGCAAGCCGCTACATTCTTGTACTCGTTGGCAGTCGTTGCATAGCAAAAAGACCGCATTGTGCTCATCACGAGGATGGCAGCACGGTACAAAGGCATTAATTGAGGTTAATTGGTGAATAAACCCGAATTGCAATAAGAAATCAAGGGTACGATAGATAGTTGGCGGTGCCACCATCTTCGCTTTCTGGCCTTGGTCTTGTTCACGGCTATCTTGCAGGCTTTGAATAAGGTCATAAGCACCAACCGATTTGTCTGATTCTAAAATCAGCTTATATACATTACGGCGTAGCGCTGTAAAACGTGCTCCTTTTGCGCTACACAGCTGCTCTGCGGCCAATAAACGCTCATTAACCTCTTGCTCAGTTAGGGCATGGACATCGTGCATATGAGGGGCATGATGCACAGTGCAAGAAGCGTCCAACGCAGCTTGATTATCATTTGAAGACGGGCTCATCAGTCACCTCATTTAAAATGGTAAAGGGTTAATAGATATCGCAAATTATTTGTTACGAGGATACGCTTTACTTAACATCAGCTATTAATAGGGTTAAATATTCATGTTCAATAGGGCTGTTACTTTTAAAGGTTATAGTATAACATATCTACAAATAGAGTTATGGGTTCACTGATGTTATGTTTCAAGCATGACAGTCTAATCCTATAATAAATACAGTCTAATCCTATAATAAATATTAATGGCAACCGGCCATACTATAATAGAGAGTTACCCTTTATGTTGTTACACGCCAAATCTAACATGCCAGAAAATGCCAACCGAGCAACTGACCATAATAATGTATCGAGTTCGAAAGCTAATTTATTATCTAAAATGAGTAAGAAGTTAACCACTAAAGCTGCTGCCATGGCTTTGTTCGGTATGATGTCTACGAGTTTACCGAGCTACGCGGCCACGGCAGACCATAACAACGTCCAATTAAAAAATCAGATTGCTGCCTACGCGGACGTTAATAAGGTGCCTGCTAGCATACGTGCAAAAACAGACGTTGCTATTAGCAATTATCCTTTATTTTTATTGAGTGAAGCAGTCACCAAAGGGGCGCCGTCTGGACATTTATTATTGGGCCCTGGTGATGTGGGGCATCATGGTAGTTTGAGCCCAAGTGACATGAAAACAGTAAAAGACAGTCGCTATGTAGTGTGGTTTGGTAAGCAGCTTGAATCAAACTTAGCCAAGCCATTGGCAAAGAGTAATAATACTATCAGCTTGTTTGGACTCAATGCTTTCGAGCGTCATTCTTTAAGAGACGTAAAAGCGAAGCCTATTAATGGCACTTTAGATCCTCACATTTGGTTAGACCCGAATAATGCCAAAGCCATTACTCGAGCATTAGGCGCTATCTATAGCCGTGCTAACCCAGAATATAAAGATATCTATGCCGCAAACGTGCGCGAGTTTGCCAAGCAAATGGATGCTGCAGTCGCTGGGGTAGGGGAGGGGGATTTTAATACATCAACGCCAAGACCTTACTGGGCTTATCATGATGCTTTTCGTTATCTAGAGCCTACCTTAAACCTAGCCATGGTTGGTGCATTAACTTCCGATCATCATCTGCCGCCAAAGGCCAGTCAATTTCATTGGTTAAAACAAAACCGCCCTCAACCAACGATGTGCGTCTTACTACAGTCTGATAGTAATCAAGGTGTGTTAAGCAAACTGGGCAATATTACCAGTACTGTGCAACAGGAGGACATGAGTAATGCCAAAGACTTTATCAGTGGTTGGCGTGCTTTGGTAAAGGACGTGCAAAACTGCATCAATAGCTCGATTAAGTAACCAGTTTAAACCGCTGATTAGATAAATTAAACTTACAGACTTGTATAGAAAAACTGTTTGACAAAAGCGATTTTTCTACTTGCTTTAAACCAATGCCAACTCTATAATAGTCGGCGTTTTGTGTCATAGAAAAGCCATGTTATCTCATTCTAAAACGCCATTACGAGCGTCACAGCGAAAAGAGCAGCAGCGACTAAAATTACGACGACAGGCTCGAATACGATCCGGTATTCTTTTAGTCATTATTATTGTTGCCTGTTTCGTTGACTTCATTTTTCTACGTCGTGACACAAACGGTGGCAGCTTAGCCAATTTAACAATTGCCAGAAGCGTGGCCGTGGGTGCGTTATTAAACTGGATAGCGCAAACGGTTTTTACAAGCTTTGTTTTTCGCTATACCGGCGCCCAAGCGAGACATAATATAGTTGGCCAGTTATATTTGGGTCAAATTGTTAAATGGATAATCGTCATCGTAGGCTTTAGTATTATTTTTATGACTATCAAGCCACTATCTGCTGCTGCGGTTATTACTGGGTTTATTTTGATGCAAATCGGCCATTTTATTACCTTATGGCAAAGTCGTTAACCCCTTTAATAGTAAGCATGTCGTTCTATAATCATTCTTCTTAGAGCGAAAATAAATCAAATTAACTGCTTTAGCATGTCGTTAAGCTTAAAGTATTGAATGGTGTTTATCTGCTTTTAAGGTGTCAAATTTAATAGCAAATAGTGTATGATACGGTGGCAGTTTTGTGCAGCGGCACGCAGGAAACTTACAAAACTGAAATATACATCAAAAAAATAAACATTTTCTTTACACTTTTCCCGCTCTACTTTAATATAAGTAGAGATTTTTTGAGCGCCGAAATTTAATTAGCAAAGAGTCCTAAATACAGTTTTTTTGCTAATTAAATTAATGGTTAACACAAACTTATAAGAAGCTTAGATTATGGCAGCTGAAATATCCTCGTCTGATTATATTGCACACCATTTGACTAACTGGACCTTTGGCTATTTGCCAGGTGAAGGCTGGAAAGTTGCCCATACTGCTCAAGAAGCTGGTGAAATGGGCTTTATGGCCATTCACTTGGATTCAATGCTTTGGTCAGTTGGACTTGGTATTATATTTTGTGCCTTGTTTTGGTTTGTCGCCAAGCGTGCAACATCTGGCGTACCTGGCAAGTTGCAAGCAGCAATTGAAATGGTTGTGGACTTTGTAGATACAAACGTACGTGATTCTTATAACGGTACTTCGAAACTGATTGCACCACTGGCTTTAACCATCTTCGTATGGATATTTTTAATGAACTTGATGGACCTTGTGCCCATCGATTATATTCCAGTACTTGCTCAGAAGATCGGTGCCGCGATGGGTCATGACCCGCATCACGTGTACTTTAAGATTGTTTCAACCACTGATCCCAACGTTACTTTAGGCATGTCATTTTCAGTATTTTTCTTAATTATTGGCTTCAGTATTAAAGAAAAAGGTTTGGGCGGCTTCATTAGTGAGCTAACCATGCATCCTTTTAGTGCTTCAAGTACAATAGGAAAAATCATCTTATTCCCAATTAACTTGATACTTGAGTTGGTTACTTTAATTGCAAAACCAGTTTCACTTGGCTTGCGTTTATTTGGTAACATGTATGCAGGTGAGTTGGTCTTTGTATTAATTGCCTTATTGCCATTCTGGATTCAGTGGGCATTATCAGTACCTTGGGCAATATTCCATATTTTAATTATTACTCTTCAGGCGTTCATCTTTATGATGTTGACGATAATCTACTTATCACTAGCATCACAAACTGAACATTAATTTAGTTAGATTTTCTATCAATCAATAGGTAAATGAGGATACATCAATGGATCCAGTATTAGCAGCAACAACATTAAATGGTTACACGGTTATCGCAGTTGCCATGCTTATCAGCGCAGGTGCATTAGCTACCGGTATTGGCTTTGCTCTATTAGGTGGCAAGTTCCTAGAAAGTGTTGCACGTCAGCCTGAACTTGGCTCACAGTTGCAAACTCGCATGTTTATTGTTGCCGGTCTACTTGATGCGGTACCAATGATTGGTGTTGGTATTGCGATGTTGTTATTATTCGCTAACCCTCTTGGAGCTTAATTAAACATCAGTGACTCCTGTTGACCATTCGACGTACTTTTGACTTTTTATCAGATACCGAATGGTCAATGATACTGATTTTTATTAATAAAGAGGTGATCGTGTGAATATTAATCTAACCCTAATCGGTCAGTCTATAGCGTTTGCAATTTTTGTTATATTTTGCATGAAGTTCATTTGGCCTACTCTGATGGGTGCCATTAACGAACGTCAGCAGAAAATTGCTGATGGTCTAAATGCAGCCGAGAAGGCAAAAGCAGATTTAGCAAGTGCTGAACAATCAGTTGAGAAAGAACTAGCATCAGCAAAAGTTAAAGCTGCTGCACTGATTGAACAAGCAAACAAAAGCGCTAACCAGCTTATCGAAGACGCAAAAGCACAAGCACAAGTAGAAGCTGAACGTATTCGCGAGCAAGCTCGTGAGTCGATCGACCTTGAGATCAATCAAGCTCGTGAAGGTTTGCGTACTCAGGTTTCTGAGCTTGCTATACTTGGTGCTGAGCAAATTCTAAAAGAAAAAGTTGATAAGCAGACGCACGACAGCATGTTACAAGAGCTTGCGTCTAAGCTTTAATTGAGAGAGTTAATTTAAAGGTACTATTGTTATAGGCTGGTTTTATCAGCTGGAAAAGACTTTATAGTGATATGGCTTATGCATTTTAGTGCAGGCTTAGCGTTATGAACGTCATTGAGTGCAATAGGGGTTAACTCTTATCAAAATCAATTTCTCATATCTGGTTTGTTTTATATAAAAGTTTTACATAAAATATGTGGCTAAGAGGACATAATGGCTGAATTATCTACACTAGCGAGACCCTACGCCAAGGCAGCATTTGATTATGCGCATGAAAACTCAGTCATTGGTGAATGGGAAGATTTCTTGTTTGTCGCAAGTAACGTGGTTGGTGATTCTGCCTTTGTGCAAATGCTAGATAACCCCGTTGTTACTGCTGACCAAAAAGCTGATATGCTTATCAGTATTTATGATGAGCAAGTAACATCGCCGGAAGCGACTGTGTTTAAGTCGCTACTTTTTAGCACTCAAAGTCATAAAAAAGAGGGTCAGCCGACGGATGTTTTACCAGCAGCTACTCCTCAAATCAAAAACTTTGTGCACCAATTAGCCGAACAAGAACGCTTAAGCTTAATACCACAAGTATATGAGCAGTATCGTTTAAATCGCGCTAAGGCACTCAAACAAGTCAACGCATATGTGACGTCTGCTTATCCGCTAGACGATGCACAACGCACTATGATTCAAAATCGATTAGAAGAATCACTACATGCATCTGTGATTATTCATGAAGATGTAGATCCTAGTTTATTAGCGGGTGCCACCATTAAAATTGGCGACAAGCTTGTTGATGACTCGATGCGTGGAAAAATAAAACAGTTAAAAACACAGCTAACTGCTTAACGCATAATTAATAATGATGATAAGTGATGGCAGCTTTTTGGCTCGTTATCAAAGATATTCATCATTAAGAAGCTTCTATGATAACTTTAATAAACCAATAACCAGTTATCTAAGCTTTTAATAAACCGGCGAGTAAGCAGGCAATCACAAATTAAAGGAAACAAGGCAATGCAACAATTGAATCCAGCAGAAATCAGTCAACTGATTAAGCAGCGAATTCAAGACCTTGATACGGGTGCAACCGCTAAGAATGAAGGCACTATTGTCAAAGTATCTGATGGTATTGTTCAGATTCATGGTCTTGAAGATGCGATGTACGGTGAGATGATTGAGTTTGAAGGCGATGTCTATGGTATGGCATTGAACCTTGAACAAGACTCCGTAGGCGCGGTTGTTTTGGGTGATTACCTAGGTCTTCAAGAAGGTCAAAAAGCTTACTGCACAGGCCGTATTTTAGAAGTACCAGTAGGTCCAGAGTTATTAGGTCGTGTGGTTGACGCATTGGGTAATCCAATTGATGGCAAAGGCCCTATCAACGCACAGCTTACTGATAAAGTAGAAAAAATCGCTCCAGGGGTTATCGCACGTCAATCTGTTGATGAGCCAGTAATGACGGGTTATAAAGCAGTTGACACTATGATTCCAATCGGTCGTGGTCAGCGTGAGCTTATCATTGGTGACCGTCAGACTGGTAAAACAGCTCTAGCGATTGACGCGATTATTGCTCAGAAAAACTCTGGTATTAAGTGTGTGTATGTTGCTATTGGTCAGAAACGTTCTACTATTGCTAACGTTGTACGTAAGCTTGAAGAGACTGGCGCATTAGAATATACAACGGTGGTTGTGGCATCCGCTTCTGAGCCTGCAGCACTTCAGTATATCGCTCCTTACTCTGGTTGTACAATGGGTGAATACTTCCGTGACCGCGGTGAAGACGCTCTGATTATATATGATGATTTATCAAAACAAGCAGTAGCGTATCGCCAGATTTCATTACTATTACGTCGTCCACCAGGTCGTGAAGCTTACCCAGGTGACGTATTCTATCTTCACTCGCGTCTATTAGAGCGTGCATCACGTGTGAACGCGGATTACGTTGAAGAGTTCACTAAAGGTGAAGTAAAAGGTAAAACAGGTTCATTAACTGCGCTACCTATTATTGAAACACAAGCCGGTGACGTATCAGCATTCGTACCAACCAACGTAATTTCGATTACTGATGGTCAGATCTTCCTTGAGTCAAGCCTATTCAACTCAGGTATCCGTCCTGCTGTAAACGCGGGTATTTCGGTATCTCGTGTTGGTGGTGCCGCCCAAACTAAAATCATCAAGAAGCTATCAGGCGGTATTCGTACTGCACTAGCTCAGTACCGTGAGCTAGCTGCATTTGCTCAGTTTGCCTCTGATCTTGATGACGCGACTAAGCAGCAGCTTGATCATGGTGAGCGTGTAACAGAGCTTATGAAACAGAAGCAGTATCAGCCTATGTCAGTGGCTGAACAAGCCGCTGTTATCTATGCCTCAAACGAAGGTTACTTAGCAGATATCCCAGTTGAAAAAATCGGCGCATGGGAAGAAGCTTACCTACGTTACATGTATGACGAACAAGCTGATTTGATGAAAGAAATCGATGACACTGCAAACTACAATGATGACATCGCAGGTCGTTTAAAATCATCAGTTGAAACGTTCTTACAGAACCACACGTTCTAAATTAATACGGTGCGATTAGCGAGGCTAGTCGCACTATTTAAAGCGTGTGATAGATTAATCCTCATTTAAACCCCGCCGAATTGGAAATGTTATGGCAAGTTTAAAAGAAATTCGTGCTAAAGTTACCAGCATTAAGAGTACGCAGAAGATTACGCGTGCGATGCAGATGGTAGCCGCCAGTAAAATGCGCCGTGCCCAAGAGCGTATGGAAGTGGGTCGCCCTTATGCTGAAAGTATGCGCCGAGTGGTTTCACACTTAGTTAACGCATCGACAGATTATAAGCACCCGTATATGACTAGCCGTCCGGTAAACCGTGTTGGCTACATCTTAGTAACTTCTGATCGTGGTTTGGCAGGCGGATTAAACATCAACCTGTTTAAGAAGTTGATGCACCATGTTAAAGAATTTCAAGACCAGTCTGTACAAGCTGAGTTTGCTGTAATTGGCTCTAAAGGCGTTAGCTTTTTTAAGAGTTTTGGCGGCAAAGTAACTTCAGCAGTGACTGACTATGGTGATAATCCGACATTTGAGCAATTAAATGCTCCTGTACAAGCCATGCTTGACGATTATGACCAAGGTCATCTAGATCGCATTTATGTCGTTTACAACAAGTTTGTGAACGCTATGACGCAAAAGCCTACTGTTAACCAGCTAGTTCCACTACCAGAAGATGCGATAGATACTGATACAACAGATGCAGGTGTTCGTACCGATAGCCAATGGGATTATATTTATGAGCCAGATGTTAAAACGCTTGTAGATGGCCTTCTTGGTCGTTATATCGAGTCAATTGTGTATCAAGCAGTGATGGAAAACATCGCTTCTGAACAATCGGCACGTATGGTTGCTATGAAAGCAGCAACTGATAATGCTGGTGACCTAATTAATGATTTACAGTTAGTTTATAACAAGCTGCGTCAAGCGGCAATTACCCGAGAGATTTCGGAAATTGTCGGCGGTGCTGCTGCTGTTTCCTAATTGACATACCTATATTTTAGAAGTTCAAGGAGAACGCCATGAGTAGCGGTCGTATAGTACAGATTATTGGCGCAGTTATTGACGTCGAATTTAGTCGCACTGAAGTGCCTCAAGTTTATGATGCATTAGTTGTTGACAGTACTGATACCACATTAGAAGTTCAGCAGCAGTTGGGCGACGGTATTGTACGTACTATTGCAATGGGATCTACTGAAGGTCTTAAGCGTAATTTACCAGTAACAAACACGGGTGCACCAATTACTGTTCCTGTTGGTGATGCGACATTAGGTCGTATTATGGACGTATTGGGTCGTCCAATTGATGAGCAAGGTCCTGTAAATTCAGAAGACCATTGGTCAATCCATCGTCAAGCGCCATCATACGATGCGCAAGCAAACAGTACTGACCTGTTAGAGACTGGTATTAAGGTTATTGACTTACTATGCCCGTTCGCTAAAGGCGGTAAAGTTGGTCTGTTCGGTGGTGCCGGTGTCGGTAAAACCGTAAACATGATGGAATTGATTAACAACATCGCACTTAAGCACTCAGGTTTGTCTGTATTCGCTGGTGTGGGTGAGCGTACTCGTGAAGGTAATGATTTCTACCACGAGATGCAAGAAGCGGGCGTTGTTGATACTGAAAATTTCACCAACTCTAAAGTTGCGATGGTTTACGGTCAGATGAATGAGCCACCAGGTAACCGTTTACGTGTCGCACTAACCGGTCTGACTATGGCTGAGTATTTCCGTGACCAGACTGATGAAAATGGTAAAGGTAAAGACGTTCTATTGTTCGTTGATAACATTTACCGTTACACTCTAGCAGGTACTGAGGTATCAGCACTATTAGGTCGTATGCCATCAGCGGTTGGTTATCAGCCAACACTGGCAGAAGAGATGGGTGTATTACAAGAACGTATTACATCAACTAAGACCGGTTCTATTACCTCTATCCAAGCGGTATACGTACCTGCGGATGACTTGACCGATCCATCACCAGCTACTACCTTTGCTCACTTAGACGCAACGGTTGTACTAAGTCGTGATATCGCGTCACAAGGTATTTATCCTGCGATTGATCCACTAGATTCAACGTCACGTCAGCTTGATCCACTAGTCATTGGTGAAGAGCACTATAGCGTTGCTCGTGGTGTTCAGGAAGTGCTACAGCGCTATAAAGAGCTTAAAGACATCATTGCGATTCTAGGTATGGATGAGCTTTCAGAAGAAGATAAGATGGTTGTATACCGCGCTCGTAAGATTCAGCGTTTCTTATCACAGCCATTCCACGTTGCTGAAGTATTCACCGGTGCACCTGGTAAATACGTTTCACTACGTGACACCATCGCAAGCTTCCGTGATATCTTAGACGGTAAGTATGATGACTTACCGGAACAAGCCTTCTATATGGCAGGTAGCATCGATGAAGTGGTTGCTAAAGCTGAGAAAATAAAAGCAAAATCAGCGGCTTAATATAGCCAATCGATAGTGTATTAATAGTGGCATAGCTTGATCGTTAATCTTATTATTAATGACGTTTTACTGATTATGCTATGCCATATTAATAAGCTATCTTTTATTAGCTAAGTTGAGTTTAAAACTTTGTTGAATCTGACAGGTTTTAAAACGTTTATATTAAATTAGTACGTTAATGAGTTAATTACGGAGAGTCGCATGGCAACATTACAGTGCCGAATAGTCAGTGCTCGTGAAGAGTTATATGCTGGTGATATCAGTATGTTAGTTGCGACGGGTAGTGAAGGTGAAGTGGGTATATTAGCAGGTCATACCCCGCTCATTACGCTACTAAAGCCGGGCTCAATGCGCATTCAGACGCCAGACGGTAAAGAAGAAGTAATCTACGTATCAGGTGGTGTTCTTGAAGTTCAACCTAAGCTTGTGACGGTACTTGCAGATACTGCGGTACGAGCCAATGACTTAGATGAAGCTAGAATCGTTGAAGCGCGTAAGAAAGCAGAGCAAATGCTTACCAATCAGTCGGATAATATCCAAACCAATGCGGCATTAGCAGCACTTGCTGAGTCTGTTGCACAGCTTGAAACACTTAAAAAATATCGTAACCGCGCTTAAGAGCTGTTGTCTTGGTGAAGGTGTACATATTAAATACTTTTTAAAATAAAAGAACAGCCTATACTAGGCTGTTTTTTTATGTGTTAAGATTAAGCTAATCAAAGTTACCTGAATCTTGTTTACAATAGATAGTATTCTCTTGATGAACTGTTTTTTGGTAGGTTTAATCATGACCAATAGTCATACATATCTCTATAGATGCTGTTTGTACTGAATCTATGTATTGGTCATCTAAGTGCTTAATCTATTTATGGTTATTTATAAAGCCGCCTTTTGATATGGTGAAGGCAGTTACATTGAACACTGATAATTGTTTTGAGGAATAATAATGTCTAATATTGAAGAAGAACAAACCCCGCGAATTCTAATCGTAGAAGATGACGAACGCCTTGCGATGTTAACTCAAGATTATTTGGTTAAGAATGGTATGGATGTCGCTATTGAAACCGATGGTAACCGTGCAATTCGCCGTATTATTAACGAGCAGCCTGATTTGGTTGTGTTAGACGTGATGCTACCTGGTAGCGATGGCTTAACTGTTTGTCGTGAAGTTCGTCCTCACTACCACAGCCCAATCTTAATGCTGACAGCACGCACTGAAGATATGGATCAGGTATTGGGTCTTGAGATGGGTGCAGATGACTATGTGGCCAAGCCTGCACAGCCACGCGTTTTATTAGCCCGTATTCGTGCTCTATTACGCCGCTCAGAAAATGCACCGTCTGAAGAAGTGCCACAGCGTTTAGAATTTGGTGAGCTAGTCATCGATAATGGCGGTCGTTCAGTAACGCTAAATGATGAATTGGTTGATTTCACCAGTGCAGAATATGATCTATTGTGGTTATTAGCCTCAAATGCTGGCCGTATCTTATCTCGTGAAGATATCTTTGAGCGTCTACGTGGTATTGAATATGATGGTCAAGACCGTTCTATCGACGTACGTATTTCACGTATTCGTCCAAAAATTGGCGATGACCCTGAAAATCCAAAACGTATTAAGACCGTGCGTAGCAAAGGCTATCTGTTTGTAAAAGAAGGCAACTAATAGCGTTCTTAAAGTAGGATGGTTTATTACGTATACATGGATAATAACTCATCGCTTTTTGCCTCGTGATTAAAAAAGCCAGCTGTCGCTGGCTTTTTTGTTATTCCTCTATCAAAGCTACATAAATTTAAAGATAATCTACAATAGCCTACATAGGTTCAACATTAGATTTCATGTAAACTAAGATAAAATTTATTCAATTAGATATCCTATGCCAATCTTTTCCTCCCTAAAACATAGTATTTTTTTACGCATCTATGCAGGGCTGCTACTGGTCTGTCTGTTTGTTGCGCTTTTTGCACAGCTATTAGTTGATACCATCAATAAAGAGCGTATCCAAGCTTATCGTGAGAATATGGCCACTGGTGCCTTATACTTAGTAAGCTCGGGTCTTAAGCAGCAACCTTCAGAGACACAGCGTCAGTATTGGTTAAATGACATCAGTAAGTTGTTTGGTGATACCTTTAGTATTGAGCCGGCCGATAGTATTGACTTTAAGGCCAGTGAGCTAAAGCGTTTGGAAGAGCAGAAAACGGTCGTACGTTACGTGCCTCAGCCTGCGCATGCCGATATCTTCCACCCGGTAGAGGGTGAAGACAATATCATTACGGTGCGCATCTCTAAAGTAACAGAGCAGCAGGTGCGTGCAATGGCGGTTCTGCTGCTTAATGATTTGTCTTACTATGATGACATCGAGGCCAAACGTAAGCGTCTTAGTGAGATATCAAAGCAATTTGCTTTTCCGCTTAGTATCGAGCGGGTGGAGGATATGGAACTTGATGACGATCAAATGCGCCGCCTTACTCGTGATGAAGTGGTTATCTTGTTTAGAGACAGCGCATTGGCAGATAATTCATCGATTAAAATTATCGCGCCTTCTAAAGTCGATAACATGGTGGTAGTGATTGGTCCTGTTGCCTTGTTTAAATGGTTCCCATTCAACTTAATTATTAGTGTGGTACTGATTAGTATGTTCTTAATCAGTTTGGGTGTCTATGCGCTTATTTTCCCATTAGAGCGCAAGTTGCAGCTGATTCAGTCCGGCGTGAATGAGGTAGGTGATGGTAATCTAGACACGCGCGTACAAGTGGTTGGTCAAGATGAGATTGCGCGTCTAGCCGCAACCTTTAACGCCATGACAGAGCACATTAAGCGTTTGATTGAATCACAGCGAGAATTAACCCGAGCGGTATCGCATGAATTACGTACCCCAGTAGCCCGTATTCGCTTTGCAGTTGATATGCTTGCTGATACCGATGATCAAGAATCACGCGAAATGCAGCGCGATTATATTGATGAGGATATTGAGTCACTAAACGGTCTGATCGATGAGATTTTGACTTATGCCAAGCTAGAGGAAGGCTCTCCAAAGCTTGATTTAGAGTCGGTTAATCTAAAAGAGCTAGTCGAGCAAATTGTACGTGAGACCAACGCCCTTGGTAAGCCTATCGAAGTGGTCGGTGTGACGCCATCTGCTAAAGTGGCCGCTGTTGCTGATAGACGCTACCTACACCGTGTGGTGCAAAATCTTGCGGGTAATGCGTTACGTTACGCGGAATCAAAGATTATTATCAGTGCCGGTGTGCGTAAGGGTGAGGCCTTTGTCTGTGTTGAAGACAATGGTCATGGTATTCCTGAAGAAGACCGCGATAAGGTATTCGTGCCGTTTGCGCGTCTTGATGACAGCCGCACTAGAGCGTCAGGGGGTTACGGTCTTGGTCTATCGATTGTGTCACGGATTGCATTCTGGTTTAATGGTAATATGTCGGTGGATGAGAGCCCAACGCTTGGCGGTGCACGCTTTACCATGCGTTGGCCAATTAAGCCTTTGGCCCAAACGATTGCCGCAGATCAGTTAACGCAAGAAAAAGGCGCTCGTAAAATTATCGAAGATGATGCTTAGAAGCTAGCTAATAGAGGTTAATGATTACTATTAGTCAAATTTTTTGGCATTAGATAATAAGCTATGAAAATAAAAGGTCTACAGCAATTTGCCGTAGACCTTTTATTTTGGGTGTAACTTTTAAATCTTGAGCTTAGTCTTTCGAGCTATCCTGAAGAGCAGAGGTATTGCCATTAGGTACTACTTCTGAAAGTAGGGGAATACGTACACAGACTTGCAATCCGCCTTCTGGGTGATTAATCGCTTCAACGGTACCGTGATGTAGGCTTGTAATGCGTTTAACGATAGCTAGACCCAATCCGCTACCTTGGGTAGTACGAGCCGCTTCTCCACGCTCAAATGGGTGCATAATGCGTTCTAGCTGGTCATCAGCAACCCCTGTACCGCAATCACGGACGCAGATAATCAACTGCTCTTTGGCTTTACGCACCATCCCTGGCGTGGACACTACATCCTCGTCATCATAATCGACTTCTGAAGAATTAAACGTGGGCGTGATTGTCGCTGTCATATAAATAGGCGGTTTACCGTAACGCTGTGCATTAACCACTAAGTTGATAATAAGACGTTTAATGGATAATGGACGTACTGGTACTTCTCGCAGACCATCAGACTGATAAATAAACTCCATAGGTGCAAATTGCACCATGACTTCATTAAATATGCTGTCCAAATTGGTCAAGCGTACTGCTTCATCCGAGCCATCTTTCATAAACGAGATAAATTGCTCTAAAATTGCATCCATATCTTCAATATCATAAATTAGGCCCTCACGTAAAAACTCATCTGGCAGCATCTCTGCAGTTAGGCGCATGCGTGTTAAAGGTGTACGTAAATCGTGTGAGATACCGGCAAGCATAATGGTTCTTTCTTTTTGTGCTTGGTTCAAGGTTGTGAATAAACGGTTAAAAGCCATGTTTACACGGCGAATCTCAGTAGTGCCTGTTTTGGTAGGTAGGGTGGTGGCGCTGCCCAAACGAATATAGTTGGTTGCTGCTTGCTGAAGCTTACGTAACGGTCGGTTCAGCTGGCGTATCAGTAACAAAATAGTGATTAAAGTAAAGATTGGGATACCTAAAATGAAAAAAACCAGTGAACTTGGGCTATACTGTGCATAAAATATAACAGGTTCACGTATCCAAAACTCTGGAGATGCTGTATCCTGAACCCAAAGCTGTGGTGTCGGTTTAAATTTAAAGTAAACCACACTATCACGGCCGAGCTGTTGGCTGATCTCTTGCTGAATAACATCGGTAAAGAATCCAACAACAGCTTTATCTGAAACATCAGGAAACTGACTTGGATCATCAACGACGACAACATGATTGTTAGCGAGAATCCAGTGAGAAACCTCTTCATTTTCTGCCCAGTACTCACGAGTCGCTGTTACCAGCTTTAACTCAGTGGTTAAGTATCGAGCATGGTTTTTTAGCTCGGGTAGATACAAGCTGCGCCAAAAAAACCAGATAGATACCACCACACTGACGGTGACCATTAGCATAACTGCAATGGTGGTTTGCCACGTGTTGGAGTAAGGTCTTAGGCGTAGTCGAGATAAAAATGGACGGGATGATGGGTTAGTCATTGAGATATCGCTTAGTCATTTAACAGTGGTTAGAGTTTTAATTAACTTAATGGTTTCCAAGTCAATAGTATTCTGATATAATTATGCCCTTTTTGGTATACCTACGGAAGAGAGAACTCAAATGGTTGTTATTCGTTTAGCACGGGGCGGTGCCAAAAAACGCCCATTCTATCAAGTTGTTGTAGCAGATCAGCGTCGTTCACGCGATGGCCGTTACATCGAAAACATTGGTTTCTATAACCCACTAGCGAAAGGTCAAGATGTTGAGCTTCGTTTGGATATGGAAGCTTACAATGCGTGGATCGAAAAAGGCGCACAGCCTTCAGATCGCGTTAAAGCACTTGCTAAAGGTTATAAGCCAGCAACTGAAGAAGCATCTGCTTAATTAATACTTTGTTCTGCAATGGGAGTGTATCTCATTGCAGCGAAGTTTTAAGTAATTGTTTTTTTATTTTGGTTTTAACTGTGGTTGAGCACGTCTTATGACAACACCAAACGCTGACAGTCTTATGAAAATAGGACAACTAAAAAAACCATACGGCATTAAAGGCTGGTTATGGGTTTTTAGTGAAACTGAGGACCGTGAAGCTATTTTTAGTTACTCTCCTTGGTGGATGAAGACAGCAATGGGCTTTAAGCCCTTAACTGTCACCCAGTGGCGTAAGCAAGGCTCTGGTATTGTCGCTCAATTTGAGCAGATACCGGACCGTAATATTGCTGAAACCATGAATGGGGTTAGTATTTGGATTGATAAAGACAGCTTACCTGGCACTGAAGATGACGAGTACTATTGGTCCGATCTTGAAGGACTGAGCGTCATTAACAGACAGGAAGAATGTTTAGGCACTATCAAAGAGCTGTTTGAAACCGGTGCACACCCGATAATGAAGGTAGTGCCTAGTAGCGACAGTATCGATGATGAGCCACGGATGATTCCTTGGCACAAGCAAACTGTCGATGATGTTGATTTAGCTGCAAAACAGATTTTTGTTGATTGGGAAAAAGACTTTTAGCCTTAGCTGCTATTAAGTTTTTATCAGATTAAAAAAGTCAGTTATTGCTATCTTGTTTACGTGGAGGTGACTTAATGTATTTTGCTGTCATCACCATTTTACCTGAAATGTTTGCCGCTGTTAGCGACTATGGCATTACTGGTAGAGCCGTACAAAATAAGCAGGTGGTTATTGACTGCATTAATCCGCGTGATTTTACGACAGATAATTATCGCCGTATTGATGAGCGCCCCTTTGGTGGTGGCCCCGGTATGGTAATGATGGCAGAACCTTTGGCGAAAGCCATTGAATTTGCTAAGTCGCAAGCCAGTCAACATGGCTGCCTCACAGATTCAGAGCATTGTCCGGTCGTCTATTTATCTCCTCAAGGAGAGAGCTTAGATGAGTCGGTTGTATTGTCATTGCGGCAATACGATGGGATAATTTTATTGTGTGGGCGTTATGAAGGCATAGATGAGCGACTTTTGCAGCGTTATGTTGATATGGAAATCTCTATTGGAGATTTTGTATTAACCGGTGGTGAGCTACCTGCAATGGTGCTGATGGACAGTGTGATACGCCGATTACCCGATGTTATGGGTGATGCAAAATCGGCTGAGCAAGACTCCTTTGTACAAGGATTGCTTGATTGTCCTCACTATACAAAGCCTCATGAATTTGAAGGTTTAAAAGTGCCAGAAGTGTTATTGTCTGGGCATCATGCCAATATTGCAACGTGGCGGTTTGTACAACAAGTAAAGCGTACGCAAACACGGCGTCCTGATTTGTGGCGAAAGTTCACGCCAACCTCTGAGCAAGCACGCTTGCTTAAAAAGGCTAAGCACGATTTAAAGTAATTGGTGATAGACCGATCCGCTTTTAACTGTGGTTAAGTGCTTTTATAATTGACCTATATTAGATTCAAAGCTAACGCCCTTTATTATAAGCGGCTGTTAAGGTTATTGATGCCATATCAATAACGATCGAAAAACCAGTTTCATATTCCTGTTTCCCTATCCTCGCCCATATCGGGCCGGTGGGGTTATTATTATAAACGGGTGGTACGCGCGGTAGCCTATGCCATCCCATGTGAGGAGCAATCTCATGAGTAATGTTCATCCATTAGTACAAGCAGTTGAAAGTGCACAACTACTTGAGCGTCCTAACTTCTCTGCTGGTGATACAGTAGTGGTTCAAGTAAAAGTTCGTGAAGGTGATCGTGAGCGTCTACAGGCATTTGAAGGCGTTGTTATCGCTAAGCGTAACCGTGGCTTAAACTCTGCATTCACTGTACGTAAAATTTCAAGCGGTATCGGTGTTGAGCGTGCATTCCAGCTTCATTCACCAATTATCCATAGCATTGAAGTGAAACGTCGCGGTGCTGTACGTCGTGCGAAACTTTACTACTTGCGTGAGCGTTCTGGTAAATCTGCACGTATCCGCGAGAAGTTATCTGCGCGTCGTGAAGGTGTTCAAAGTAAAACTGACGCAGGCGTTCCAGATGCAGTAGAAACTGCACCAGGTATCTAAGTTTAATCTAATCGTTTAGATTAAGCGGCACTATCGCAAGCAGTCTTATCATCTTTTAGATGATAATAAAGAACCCTCAATCAAATTGATTGAGGGTTCTTTTTATTTTATATCGATAAATCAGTTGTTTAGCATCAATTTATGCTCGTATTTTCCGTAATCTTAGAATACAATAATTAAACAGATGTACGTTATAGTCGATAGTACTTTGATTCAAGATTTATAGTGATAATCGATTGTAGGTATTTTTAGCGAGATATTTGTCCTAGACTTAATTCTCGTTAGCCGTTCATAATCGATTGTTTGTAATTACTCCAACCTCACTCATGGAAGATATTTTAGTATAAGGAGATGCTATGAGTCATCACTCACTGCCTGAATCAGGGCAACCCCCGCACGCTTCTGTATCTGATGATACCCTTGCCTTATCGGGCACCTACCAAGAGCTGCATAAACCAAGCTCTAGCTTTTCAAGCCGCGATGAATATCTCAATCACGAGCTACAAATCATGCAGCCTAAGCGCTGGACGGCTAACTTACCTTTTCGCGATTATCGTTTTGAAATCGAAGATACCATTCCTGCGCTAGCAGCAACTATTGGTAAAGTAGTCATGGTTGGTGCTATCGCTGCGACGTTCGCCGGTGCGCTTAATTTGGGTGATGCCTTTATTTTAGAAAACGTACGGTATGAGCTATTAATCGTCTCATTCTTTGTAATTTTGTTTTCAGGGTTTATTCTACCGACTGCTAACTTAGCCGGTACACATGGTCCGCTTATCCCGCTAATTCCTATTGTGGTAATCGCAGGCGGTCATCCAATGGCGTTTGGTCTGCTTATTGGTTTATTTGGTTTGATACTGGCAGTGAGTAAAGGGGGGAGTCTACTGGCTAATTTGACCAGTAAAGGGGTGTGTGGTGGTCTGCTGCTCTACCTTGGCTTTATCGGCACCACCTCTCAAGTCTCTAAGCTATTGGCTTGGTCAGAAAGTATTAACATGCCGCATATCGCATTTATTGTGATTCTAGGCACAATCGTTCTATATGCGATATTAGAGAATTATCAAAAGCGTTGGCTTGCGGTTCCGTTAAGCTGCTTTTTAGGTGGTGGCACAGCTTACTTATTGGGTGCCCCTTTTGCCTTTGAAACTGCGCCAGGTATGCCGCATTTAAGCCCGATGTATTGGTGGGGTGAGAACAGTGGTTGGATGTTGGGCCTGCCAAATCTAGAAAGTTTTATGGTGGTACTACCGTTTGCGGTACTGGCCGTGGCGATGTGGTCACCTGACTTCCTAGGACATCAAGTATTCCAAAAAATCAGTTATCCAAAGCGTACTGAACGTGTGGTGATGAACATTGATGACACCATGACCAGTGCTTCAATTCGCCAAATTGCAGGCTCTGTATTGGGCGGTGCAAACTTCACATCCTCTTGGGGAACCTATATCGTACCAGCTGCGATTGCGAAGCGCCCAATTCCCGCCGGCGCTATTTTGACTGCATTATTCTGTGTGGTTGCGGCTGTTTGGGGTTATCCGATGGACTTAGCCATTTGGGAGCCGGTGATGTGTGTGGCCTTGATTGTTGGGGTGTTTATTCCGCTACTTGAAGCAGGGATGGAGATGACCCGTGAAGGTAAAACTACGCAATCTGCAGCGATTGTGGTTTTCGCATCAGCGTTGGTTAACCCAGCTTTTGGTTGGTCATTAACCATGCTACTGGATAACATGGGCTTAATTGGTTCTAAAGAGCGTAGTGCGGGTCTTAGCCGTATGAGCCGCTGGATTATTCCTGCCGGTATGTTTGTTTTGTTAACAGCCGTAATGGCAATGGTGGGCATGTTGCCTGGTATCCCTGCGCTATTATCAAGCTTTAGACATTAAACAATTAGACAGATATCATGCAGTCTTGATTAAAATGTCTGACTGTTTAAATAATAAAAAAGCTGGCTTTAGGGTCAGCTTTTTTGTGTCGGAGAGTTTTAAGATAAGGAAGCAGTGACGAGGAGTAGCATCCATTTGATTCCTGATTTTAAAATGATAAGAGGTTGTTATCCCTACTTTGAGCTATTCTAAAGTGACTACCGGCAGCAATATTGTAAGTAAAAATTACAAGTTAGCATTATATATTTTGTTATGGGTATCGCATAATATTAAGCTATATATATTGAGCTAATTTGAGCCAAATTTTTTATTCACTTTTTATTGGGTATGCGCTGTTATGATTGAGAACTGGACACGAGAGCTGGTCACGCAGCGCGTGTTAACTGCTACTTTATTGGTCATTTTATTTGTTCTGTGCTTTAGAGTGGTGCAGTTTTTTATTGTGCCTGCTTTGTGGGCGGCAATTTTGGCCTATGTGACGTTTCCTTTTTATAACTTCTTTCATGAGAAGGTCAAGCTTAGCTCAGATTTAAGCGCTGGCATTATGACCGTTACTATCTCTTTGATATTGGGTGTGCCAGTTGTTGTCGGGCTATTTGTGCTGCAGCAAGAAGCGATTAACTTATATAGCACAGTATTGCACCGTGTGAGAGTCGGCTATGTCGATTTGCCAGAAGAGATTAAAAATCTGCCTGTAATCGGCCAGCAAATAAAAGACATCCTATGGGAGATTAACAAAGATCCTGAAGCCTCATTAAGTACGTTTAGAGCTTGGTTACAATCACACTTGTACTATGGCAAAGTAGCGCTAGATGTGGCGCTAAGTACCATGGCAAAGCTGGGTATGGCGCTAATGACTCTGTTCTTCTTCTACCGTGATGGCATTAATCTCATGAAACAGATTCGCCAAGCACTGCGTAATATTATTGGCAATCGTATCGATGGCTATATTGATTCAGTGGGCTCAACCACTCAAGCAGTAGTCTATGGCATTGGTTTGACAGCCTTGGCTCAAGCTTTACTAGCCGGTCTGGGATACTATTTATCCGGCGCACCGAACCCTATTTTACTAACCCTTATGACTTTTGTTGTCGCCCTAGTGCCTTTTGGCACGCCATTCGCTTGGGCAGGGGTGGCCTTATGGTTATTCACTCAAGGCCATACGCCTGAAGCAGTCGGCTTAGTCCTATGGGGTATGTTGGTCATCAGCTGGGTAGATAACTTAATTCGTCCGATTGTTATCTCAGGCGCGACCAAAATTCCATTCATCATTATCTTTATTGGGGTATTGGGCGGACTAACTGCCTTTGGTTTTGTCGGCTTATTTATCGGACCTGTGGTATTGGCTATTGGTCTAGCAGTATGGCGCGAATGGATTACTCAGCATAGAAACGTGATTTTTGCGCCTTGTTACGCACAGCTTGATGAACATCAATGGCAACCGGCCGACCGTCCTATGTCGTTTGAAATTACACCAGATGTGGTAACTTTTAGTCGTTATCCTTTTGCCGATATGCCTGTTGATTTATCTCAAAAAGAGGACTCTACGGATGAGCCAGAAGAGGATAAACCCAACAAAAAAAATCCAGAATAAGTGTATTTCAATAAGAAGAAATTCAAAGCAGCCTTTTATAACTAAAATAACTCAGGAAGACGCACTATTATGCTTACCATTTTAGCAGACAGTAACATTGCTCATTTACATGATTATTTTAATGAAAAGGTTATACAGCATCCGGTAAAAGTCATTGATATGGCGGGTCGTGATATTAATGCTGAGGCGATAGAGCAGCATCAGCCAGATGTGCTGTTGATTCGCTCGGTTACTCAGATAACGCCACAGCTATTAGACAGCAATAGCAGCGTTAAATTTATTGGCTCAGCGACTATCGGTACCGATCATGTCAATGAAGGTTATGTCAGTCTAAGAGGTATCCGCTTTGCCAATGCGGCAGGGTGTAGTAAGCATTCAGTGGCGCAGTATGTGATGACTGCTATTTTGCAGTTGCGTCCAGAATACTGGTTAGATGATGCCAGTAAATTAAATAAATCTGTCAAATTAGGCATCATTGGTTTGGGTAATATCGGTACCACACTGGCCCGTTACGCGCTTGATTTGGGCTGGGAAGTGTTGGGTTATGATCCGTTTCAATCGAGAAACGTGATTAATAATGCCAGCTTTGATGAAGTGATTAATAACAGTGATGTCATCAGCTTACACGTGCCATTGACCCTGCTGGGCTATAGTGAGTTGCCTACCCAGCATATGATTAATAGTACTGTTTTAGAAAAAATGCCGGCAGATACAATGCTAATTAATACCTCACGTGGTGCTGTGGTCAATGAAGCAGATTTATTGGCGGATTTGGATAAAAATCCTGAGCGTCAGGTTGTGCTTGATGTGTTCGAACATGAGCCAACCGTTAGTGCCGAGTTATTGAATAGATTAACGATTGCTACACCACATATTGCAGGCTATACGCTTGAGGGTAAATTGCGTGGCACGCAGATGATTTTTGATACTTTTGTACGCTCTTATGGCGAGAGGGGTGCAGATATCTTGACTATTAAAGAGCAGAACTTAATGGCTGATTTATTGCCTGATAATCCATTTCAGTGGCAGCAGCTAAAAGATAATCCGCAACAGCTGACTGAGTTTTATGATATCAAAGCCGATGATAAGCTGTTTAGAGGCAGTGTCGATAGCAGTGAGCAAGCTGTACCTGCTAAGGCGTTTGATGCCCTTCGTAAAAACTATGCGCTACGCCGTGAATGGCTGTTCTAATTAAACGTCATGCATTAGGGTAGTTTCAATTAAGAGCTATTTACTAAGCTTGGCTTATCGGAGTAGAGGATGAAGAGGTGTAGGGTGAAAGGATGCTTTGGTTATAAGGTTCTATTGTCAGCAATACTACTGATAGGGTCTTATAATGCATTAGCTGCTGATACAATTGCTTCTGAGAGCTCTGATAACCTAAATCAGACTCGGCAAAACGTAGCGCAGGATGTTGAAAGTATTAAATCCGTTATTACTAGCAATGACGCTATTATTGTTGAGCCCTCGGCAACGCCTAAGTACCCTAAGCCGCCAAAGCTAACTTACGAGCAGGCACCGTTTTCGTTGGTTAATCGCTACACATGGCAGTTGGTAAACGTCGAAGATTCAAAGCAAAACTTAGCGCATGACCATGTTAAGTCTTTGACGCTTGATATTCGCCCAAATAAATTGGTGTTTAACGATGCCTGTCAGCGATATGATGTTTCATTTTTGGATGATTTATCGGGCGACTTTCCGTATAGCTATAATGATATCAATACGAAATCAACCTGTCAGAGCAAACAGCCTGATAATCAACGCATAGCATTATCAGAGCTTAAGAAGATATTGAGAGAAACCGACCCACATCAGTATATTTCAAGAAGATTTGGACTACAGTGGATAAACAGTGATAACCAGCTCGCGGATATGCCTAACGCTGCTGCCAGTAAGTTACCACAAACGGCATATTTAGCCATCAGCTTAGACATGCCTTCCTACCCTAAAAGCACGACACGTATGATTTTTAAGGGGGCGCTAAAGCCTATTGTTAAGCCAAATGGTGTTAATGCCTTATTAAGTAAAGACTTCCTTGAAGACTATAACTGGCGATTGCGTCAAGCGCTTGATAGTAGTGGTCAACCTATCGAAGCGTTTGGTTATGCGGATATTCTGATACTTGGTCGGTTTGATACGGCAAAGCGTGATTTATATACCAAAGCCACATTTTCCTACGCCAGCTTTTCATCGGACTGTAATGGCATCGGCGGCAATTATGTGTTGACCCCAGATAATAATCTACTGATTGGCTATGGGCCGCAAACGCTCATGGGGTGCAGTATGATGCGTGAAAAAGCAGAAGATACATTGCGAGAGCTTATTCATCACTCAACCAGTCATTTAACCTTAAATTATTATGCCAATGCTAAACACAGCAACGATGAGGCGGATAAAAATGCTCAAGCTAAAACATCAAATGGCACTTATATGTTAATTCAAGACTTTGATACCGGTGAGCAACTGATATGGGAAGCGGTCGATAAGCCGTCATATTCGCAGTAGTAGTTGAGTTTGGTGTCTTAACACACCCTAAGCATTCAGTTCAAAATAACAGGATACGGCAAAACAAACCATGTCGAATAATCATATCGCTCAGCCAATAGATTATCACCCAACCATGAGCTTACCGATGGCACAAAAGCGGGCGCAAATGTTGGCAACGATACGTCAGTTTTTCGCAAAGAGAAACGTGTTAGAGGTACAAACGCCTCTGCTTTCTCAAGCGGGCAATACAGATGTGTTTGTGCCGTCAATTTCTGCCAATATCACCCTGCAAGATACCCCAAGAACTTATTACCTTCATACCTCACCAGAGTTTGCCATGAAACGAATGTTGGCAGCTTGGCAAGTGGCGATTTATCAGATTTGCCCTGTATTTAGAGATAATGAGGTGGGTCATCGTCATAACAGTGAGTTTACGATGCTTGAGTGGTATCGTCCTGGATTTAGTCTAAATGAGTTAGCGTTAGAGTTGGCTGAATTACTTACTGTGGTTTCTGACCGTGTGCAGGTGCTAACCCATTACAGCTATAGCCAAGCGTTTATGGATTATGCGGGTGTAAATCCGTTAAGTGCCAATTGCCATGTTTTGTCGGCCATTGCAGAGCATAATGGTCTGTCTGGTATCGATTTGGGGGAGGATCATCAAGGGTGGCTGGACTTATTATTTAGCCATTTAGTAGAGCCTAATTTGGGTCACGATATGCCAACTATTATCACCGATTATCCACCGGCAACTGCGGCTTTGGCTAAAATCGAAACGGATAGTGACGGTAATAAGGTTGCCAAACGCTTCGAGTTATATATCAATGGCATTGAGATTGCCAATGCGTATGATGAATTGGCAGACAGTCAGGCATTAAGGGCACGATTTGAGCAGGATAATATTGAACGGACTCAGCGAGGGTTGCCTGTTATGCCAATCGATGAGCGTCTATTGGCGGCTTGCGATGCGTTGCCAGCCTGTAGTGGTATTGCGCTCGGTATTGATAGGCTTCTTATGGTGATGACGGGTGCAAAAAGTATTGATGAGGTGATAGGGTTTGGTGTGGATAGGGCTTAGTATGCCAGCCATTCGACAATTTCAAGTAATGAACCCTTTTAAGTCATTAACCCTTTAAGCCATGAAGTAGCATATATACTGACCTTTTTCGATAAGTTGATAGTTAGAGGTACTATTCATTTTCAGAGGGACTGTTAGTATCTTTGGATTGAAAGTCTTTCATGATTTTACTTAAGGTCTTACTGTTGTCATAAAAGGCACGACATCCTGGACATAATAACAGATGGGAGTGCAGTTGTACTTTTTCAGTCAGGCGTAATGGGCGCTCTTGTCCATCACTGGCTATTTGGGTAATACGTTTACAGTTTTTCATAGTTTATGTGGCCTTAATTTCGATGAATTCTCTACAGTTCTCTAACGTTATTTTTAGTTTTTCGAGTTTGAGGCATGTTTAATAGTAGAATAAACGGTTTTACAACAGAACTGGTATTCTAGTTAACCCTTATACAAGAGATCTGTTATCCAATAGAGCTGTTATTCGTCAGCATAGTTAAACCATTTTATTGACAAACAAGTCTGAAGACCTAGGCGTGCTCGATGCATTAATACATAATAATTACTGCTACTTATGCAAAGCGTTTCACAGATCTCTCGGGTCTCAAGCTCGATATATTCACGCATCAAAAATGCACGGGCCTGTTCACTAGGCAGATTGGTTAAGCAAGCTTCGAGCACCTGCCAAAATCCCTCAGAATGGACATGGGCTTCAGGGTCACACCAACTGTCATCAAATTGACTCGGCTTACACTCTGGATACCAAGACCCTGCCTCATCAAATAGGGCATCCAATAAGCTATCCCCATTGCCATCGTTACTCTCTTGGAGGCTCGATATCGTGGAGTATTTACTGTTTTTGCGAATATTATCAATAATTTTATTTTTTAAAATGGCAAATACCCAGCTTTTAAAAGCCGCATTGCCTTTAAATTGACCACTATATTGCAGCGCTGAGAGTAACGCATCTTGAACCACATCTTCTGCCAAGTGATAATCGTCTAATTGCAGGCGAGCAAACGCAAGCATTTGATGACGAACTGCTTCGACAAACTGCGGGGTAATACTAGAATGCTCCGGGACAGGAAGCTGACTCACGTCGTTCATTTTAGCAGCTCTTATGTGTACCGTTATTGGACAAGTTATCGGGTACGGTTGTTAAGGTGTAGGGTATAGATTTAAAGGGCTAGGCATAATCAAAATCATAAGTAAAAGTATAAGTACGCTAATCTCAACTTAAAGTATAAGCTGTAGATTTTGCAAGGTTTAGCTCCCTTCCTTTTCCAAAGGAAGGGTTGGGGATGGATTTTCGGGAAAAATCCCCCTAAATCTCCCTTTGAAAAAGGGGGACTTGCCACCCTTTTCAGTATTTTTCAATAAATTAACAAAAAGTACTGTTGATAATTCAGTTATTAATATTGCTAGCTATTAAGTTTAGAATTTTAGGCATAAGTATAAGCTAACTATGCCATGTAACGATACTGGCGCTTAGAGGCAGAAGGGTTTAGCCAATAATCTAAACTGACATAACGACCCGCGCCATAAAATAAGGTGACCAGTAGCATAACAGTATAGGTTGCTGCAAACTCAATGCCGTTGTTTAGTATCACAAAATTACCCGTTTCGGTTAGCCAGTCATAATTACCATGAGTTTGCAAAATTTCTCGCGCTTTATCCAAGCGTAACGCCGCCTCATTGGTATTCTCTAAACTGGCCTCACTGCCCCAAAAGCCAAACGTATTCATTAGGCTAGAAAGGCTGGTTTCTGGATTGGTCGGGGTAATGGCGTACCAGCCGTTGACCCAATGGACGCTAAACATCGCTACCAGCATGGTAATAATCAAGGAGAATGACACAAAACGGGTGCCTAGTCCTAATAATAACGCAATACCACCCACTAATTCTGCCAAAATAACAAGTACCGCCATTAGCGTCGGCATTGGCAGTCCTAATCCCCAGTCACTATTACCAAACCATTGTACGATGTCATCAAAACCTGTGACTTTATTCCAGCCGGCACTGATAAAGATAGGCGCAAGGTATAAGCGTATCGCTAAAGGCGCAATAAAATCTAATGATTCTAACCGAGAAATAACAGCGTTAAAGGGTCTAAGGGTGTTGCTGGCAAAGCTCATAAAATACTCTCAATGTTTGAAAAGGGTTCTAAATATTTGGACGGTTAGGACTTAAGCATAATGAAGACTATAGCGACTGGGTATCATTTATTTACACTGTCTGAAAGGTGGTGCCAGAAGTTTAATAAATAATTCCCAGTCTGCTATCACCTAGCTGCTATAAACAGTTAAATACAGTTATTCTAGTAAGTCCTAAGTTTTTTATCCGGTATTGGTATTAAAACCTGCTGATCCACTAGCTGATGAATTAAAGGTAAGCCAAAGGATACTAAAATCTGCTCGTCGTCATATCCTAAGTGGTTAGCAAACGCTTGCATTAATTTGGTCAGCCCATTGTCTGTTGCTTCAATTGGGCTATAGTTATTGACATAGCTACTGACAAAGTCAATGAGGGCATAAGTGAGCGCATTGACCGTCATAAACTGTACTTTATCTTGATAATCTCTATACACCAAATAAAAACTGTCTTCAGGACTATTGGGCTGAAACTCTGCGCTAATAAGATGTACCGGCCACTGATAGTGTAAGTTTTGAACGCTTGGATTTATGCTTAAATAGCTTAAGCCCAAATCGTTTAAATATAGATCGCTGACATCAAAAGCTGATTCATTAAGTGGTTGCTCAATGTCAACTGTCGGAGCGATACTCGGCATAGCCTCAAGAATATAGGTGTCGACCATAAGTTCGACCCATTCATAATGTGCTAATTCGGCAAAATACGGCGGAAGCTCTAATAATTCTAATACATTAGGTTCAGATAAATATTCAACAAAGTGCTGGTTAATCTCTGTGAAATAAGGACTATGGCAAGGATGCTTAAGGAAAAACTGCTTGCAAATATATAGCCATTTATCATTACTAATCAAACTTTGGCAAACGGGAAAGCATTTATCTAAGAAGCCCCGTATGTTATTAAATACAAGAGTTTGATATAAATTGCCAATACGACTGGGAATGGATGCTCCGTTTGCGAGGGTCACATTTGTGAGAGTCTCGTTTGTATGAGTCTCGTTTGTAAGATATGGCGAGGCACTGTCTGAGTTGGGATTATCGATCCCAGTCTTTTGTTCTCGTAAATATTGACCAAAATTTTGCTGAAACTCTGCCAGAGGTGAGGTGGCTATTGATTTAGAAGCTACCGAGGTATCAGCGCCAGCAGAGATAACTTTAGATAAGGACATGCTGACCGTCCTTAGTCTGCAGGCCTTGATCAGCCTGATGACCAAACAATGACGGATTGGTTAACGTCGCCTTTTGGGCAGAACTCGTTTGTGGCTTATCTGACGTATGTGATTGCAACTGCAATTGGCGAATATAAGTCACTTCTGCAATCAACTCATCCATACTTGGAAAATTGAAATCGCGCTCTAAACAAGTCGGTAAGGTGCTGGCAGGACGTCCTGTTTTTTGCTCGATAAGAGCATAAGCGTCAGATAATAACGCCCAAACAGGATCAATCACGCTCGCACCATGAGTATCTACAATAAGTCCATCCTCTTCAGTATGATGCCCCGCCACATGGAGGTAGCAGGTACGCTCAAGTGGCAGTTGCCGTAAGTACTCATGCGCATCAAAGCCAAAGTTTTGACTATTGACATAAATATTATTCACATCCAAATGCAATAAGCAGTCTGCCTCATTGGCAACGGCACTGATAAACTCGGCATCGCTCATATCACAGCCGATGCCATTCGTTGGGGGACTAAAGTAATAAGAGGCGTTTTCAAAACCAATTTGCTGACCCAAAATATCTTGTGCCTGCTTAATTCTATTAGCCACCCAATGTACCGCTTCCTCAGTACAAGGGATAGGGAGCAAGTCATATAAATGCCCTGATGTGTCGCTACACCAAGACAGATGCTCGGTGTATAGCCCGATATCATGGGTCTGCATAAAGGCTTTGATATTTTTTAAAAGTGCGATATCTAAAGTGGCTGTGCTACCGATTGATAGCGACAAACCATGACAAACAAAAGGATGTTGTTCGGTAAATGATCTTAACTGCTTGTGGTATTGACCGCCCATTTGACCGTTAGAATTTAACCAGTTCTCTGGTGATATCTCAAAGAAATCGATAGCAGACAGGTCGGCATTACGCATCTCTGCTAAAAGCTCACGACGAAACCCAAGCCCTGCACCGCCCAACTGTTTTATAGGTTGTGCAGTGCTATCTTTAGAGGGAGTACTTGAGCTAGAGAGTGGTAACGTCATAACGGTCCTTTATTGATTTTATTACAAGGGTAAAATAGACCTTCTACCCAATAGTAGTTTGTTCAATTAACCAATGCTATTTATTGCCACCACATTTGGCTTCGCCGCACTTGGCATCCATTTTTTTGTCTGCACCGCACGAACTTTCGGCTTTTTTATCGGCACCACAATTGCCTTCAGCACTTTTTTCAGCACCACATTTGGCTTCGGCTTTTTTATTAGCGCCACATGACCCTTGATGGGCTTTTTCGCCATTTTTGTAGCCTGAATCCATTGAATTAGCAGAAAAAGGATTGGTTGATGTACAGCCACCTAAGGTAACTAATGAGCCTAGGGCTAAACTTGCAACGATTGATTTGGTATTCATAATAATATTCCGGTTTTAATAAGATTGATTGGTTTAATTTAACTATTTAGATTATCGACTGTTTTAATGTACGACTGACCAAAAGGGTAAATTGGTTTTAACAGTAGAGGCGCTATTTACTGCCGCCACATTTGCCTTCGCCACATTTGGCATCCGCTTTTTTGGTAGGTTTTTTGACTGTGCCGCATTTGCCTTCGCCGCATTTAGCGTCTGCTGCCTTACTGTCACTTTGGTGAGCGTTTGGCATAGGTTTGGCATTAAAAGGATTCGCTGCATTGGCGCCACTCATAGTCATAAGTGAACCTAATGCCAAACTGGTAATAAGTGCTGATTTTTTCATGATGTATTCCATTGATAGGGTTAAATAATTGATAGGTGATAACAGTCTTAAAACTTATGGCCCTTTCAATGATGTCGTACTCAAATCAATGGCAAGTTATTTGTCTGTTATTAATTAGACGTCGCACGGGCGACTTTTCTTACACTTATTTTCAATTTTTTTAGATAATTATTTTCAAATTAATATAAGTATTTGATTTATAATGTTTTTTATTTTTAAATAAAAACGATTAATCGAATGAGTTGAGGGGTGAGCGCAGTATTTGTAGGAATAATTAATGGGAATTGTGAAAGGTGAAAGGTGAAAGGTGTGTTACTAAAGCAACTTAAAATAGAAAAGTCATTTATAATAGGAAAACGACTTAAAATAGGAAAACGACTCAAAACAGGAAAGCTAAGATGATTGAACCCGCAAAAATAGCAGATGCAAAAGAAATTGCAATTGTAATTAGGGAGAGTATTCTATCCTGCGTTGCTGATCATCAAAATGATCCTGTCACAATTGAGCAATGGCTAGCGAATAAAACGCAAAGTAATGTCGAACAATGGATCAGCAACAATTATGCATTGGTTTATAAGTACGATGAGCAGATTGTTGGTTTTATTTTAGTGTCCAAAAAAGGTGAGGTGTTGCTCAATTATGTGAATCCTGATTGCCAAGGTCAGGGAATAGGCAAACAATTATTGAATAGAACGAAAGAAGACTATATTCAACAATGCATAACAGTGCTTAATGCGGAATCAACTTTAACAGCAAAGCCATTTTATTTAGCCAATGGATTTGAGGTAGTTGATGAGGTGTTGGAAAATGGACGAGTGGTTGCACACCGGATGGTGTTGAGCTTAGACGAACTTAGACGAACTTAGACGAACTTAGACGAACTTAGACGAACTTAGACGAACTTAGACGAACTTAGACGAACTCAGTTAGAATAGTTCTGTCGTGTACCTTGCTTACTTTCTAATTAAAGCCCATCTACGATCACTAACAACCTCCACTTTGCCATCATGCCTTAAAGCTTGAAGAAGGTTTTTAATTTTATGTTTTTTTTGAGAGAGGGATAGAATATCGGGTAGTTTGTCAATTAACAGCTCTTCTATCTGGTTGCGTCTTGCTGGCTCTGTCTGTAAAAAACGTAAGATCATATCCTTACAGAAATCATCATCTATTGCCCTTCTTTTATGATATTCAATCGTAGCGTCTGTAGCTTTAGACAACGTTTCACTTATATAAAGGTTCGGCATTCGACCTTCAATCCAGCCCTTATTTCTTAAGTATTTAATTTGATCTTTATTTAAATCATCAGATTGCTGTTTATATATTTTATCCAATAAAAATATATCGTTCAAAGTTAACTCTGGTTGCGAGGCAAGTTTAATTGCATATTCCAAATCCAGCATATGACCAATAATAGTCACTGCTACCGAACGATCTTTGAAATTATAGTCTGGAAGGGGGAAGTACTTTTTACGCTGAATAGTAAACATCTTTTTAATACCACTACCCACAGTATCTATCATCCCAAAATTTTTCATGAGTTCGACTAGATAAGGGTTTTGATAGTAACTTTCAGGAGCATCAGCAGTAATAACATTCTCAATACTTTTTGGTATAAAACTGCCTTTATTTTTAAATAACAAACTATGGTTATCATTTTCTACCACTGTAATTCGTGCACCGACATTATAGTCCTGATGAGCAATACAATTATTTAAAGCTTCGCGAATAATGTAAGGATCATACCTATCGACTTCATCTGGAAATAACGTTCCGTGAGGAATATAGCGATATTTTAAATTTCTAATTCTTCGGAAGACTTTATCTACGGCAAGTAGAAAAGGTGGCCTAAAATGTTCATAATCTTGTTCTATATTATCTACGTCTTTTAATATCCATGTAATTGTAGGGTCTAAGGGTGATAAGTAATGGCTTGATTCATCCTTACCCACTAAAAGTAGAGCACCATAAGTTATCTGACCTTTAATGGCCAGTTTAGATTTATTCAGAAAAGTTAACGTATCCCAGTGCTGTCCGTCTTCACGTAAACTAGGATGTTTTTTAAAGAACTGTTCTTTTGCGACAACTAAGGCATTTTCATCTAAATCATCGATAGTCGCCTCAGGTTGAATACGTTTAGCCCAATCCGGTTTAGACTGCGAACGAATAAAATCTATTTCACCCAAACTTAGAGGATTTAAGCTAGAGCCTTCACGACCATAATAATGACCTTTAAAGGCAATAGGGGTTGATATTGGCGCAGGCGGTATCTCAAATAAAATAATGCGCCGATCATGCAGGCTAACATCATGAATATGTTTAAAGGTATGACGTGAGGTGGTCTGTGAAGCTAATTCTTGATAGAGGCTATTTAAGTCATGATGTTGTTGACGATATTTTGTTCCTACAATTTGGCGTTTATCATCAATACCAAATATTAACCAAGCGACTGGCTTATTTTTGATATTAGCTTCATTCGATAGAGCGCTAAAATATTTGCCAAGTTTATCAAAATCATACGAGGTTTTGGCTTCTTTGAACTCTACGACTTCATTTTCTGGGTTAAGTAGCAAGCCTTCAAGTTGTTCTTTAATCATCATAATTATTATCCCTGAAAATAAAGGCTTAAACCAAATAACTTTTTTAGCGCACCAGCTTATTTAACCCATCGGCAAACATCTTTTTATCTTTATCAGAATAGGGCTTTTGACCGCCCATTTGAGTCAAGTCCAGTACGCCTGTTGAGCGCATAGTGTCCATAAAGTCTCGCGCGTTCAGCTTTTGTTTGATATTATTTTTATCATAGATAATCCCATGTGGCGTCAGCACCTGACCACCATTATCGAGCACATCATTCGCCAAAGGAATGTCACTGGTAATCACCAAGTCGCCTTTTTCGATATTATCGGCAATATAATCATCAGCCACATCAAACCCAGAACCAACCACTTTCATGGTAATTAGAGGTGATTTGCGTACTTTTATGACCTGATTGGCGACAAAAATCGCAGGGGTATTAGTACGCAAGACGGTTTTAGTAATTAAGTCTTTTACCACCAAAGGGCAGGCATCAGCATCAATCCAAATTTTCATTAGATATCCTTAGGTGGTAATGACTCAGTGACTGGTTCTGGGGTAGATTCTTTGAGAGGCTTTGACTCAGTTAAGGCATGGTCGTCCATGCCTACTTTATTAGGCAGGATAGATATTAACCGCTTTAATGCAGGGTTTAAATACACCACATCGTTTGGCATCAAGGTAATATGAGCAATTTTGCGGTCAGCACGCTCTTCTTTATGGTAAGTATGGTAATGAGCACCATCGATAGCCAGTACGTCTGAGACGTCAGGATATTCACCCAATACATTGACCATAATTGAAGGGTGCACATTGTCTGTATCACCCAATGGTAAGCCAACCACGGCACGGATATGATTTTCAAACTGGCTGGTAACAGCGCCTTCAATGCTCCAGTGACCTGAGTTGTGTACACGTGGTGCAATCTCATTGGCCAAAATCACATCATTGTCGTCTTCGTCTTTACTGACAAACAACTCAAGGGCCATAGTCCCGACATAGTCAAGATGGGTCATTAGCTTTTCAATAGCACTTTGTGCTTCTGGTAATAAGTGACTGGTACCCACTGCCGGTGCGTGAGAGGTTGCTAATATACCGGTATGGTGGTTGTTTTCTACCAAGTCGTAAGTACGAATGGTGCCATCTTGGGCGCGGGTAGCAATGATAGATACCTCACGGTTAAAGTTAATAAACCCTTCTGCTATCAATGGGGCGGGGGTAGGGGTTAAGTCACCTTCACCACTCACCGCATCACCTAATGCTTTCCATGCCTCATTAATGTCAGCTTCTGTTTTCACCATAAACTGACCTTTACCGTCATAACCGCCACGGCTGGTTTTTAGTACCAGTGGCAAGCCAAGCGTGTTGCTCGCTTCTTTGAGCTCTGCTTTTGAACTGACACTCATAAACGGTACAGTTTGAATATCTAGCTCATTAAATAATGTCTTTTCGCTCAAGCGGTCTTGAGCTACCTCCAGCGCTTGTGGTGGTGGGAACATACCTTGTTTTTGTCCCGCTTCAGACATTTGCTTAAGGCGCACAACTGTATCGGCAGGCGTGTTCTCAAATTCTAAAGTGAACACGTCGGCCGCAGCGATAAAGTCTTCAAGTTGCTCGTTGGTAAACACTTGACCATACAATGACGCAGGGCAGTTTGGCGCGTCTTCTAAAAACACACAGCGATAGCCAAGGGGTAAAGCGGCTTCTGCCAGCATCATACCGAGTTGACCGCCACCAAGAATACCGATAGTGCGGATAGATTGGGTTGCAGGATAAGCATTAGCTGTTGTCATAGTTGACTCTTAATACAATGAAATTAGGTGAATTAAAAATAAGTAAATCTGTTATCTTAAGAATAAATTAGGTTAATGACAGAAAAACAAAAAGGTGCCAATAGCACCTCTTTGTTATATCGTCCTTTATGCCAATCAATTAAATGAATAGGCATATTGTCGTACTATTTACTGTGACTATTTAACTATTTACAGCAGGTCTATTAGTTAATGATACCTGGTGTTGGACTGGCTAAAATAGTATCTGTTTGTTTTTGACGGAACTCAACCAGCTGCTTAGCAAGCGCTTCATCATGCAGTGCTAAGATTTGTACCGCAAGCAGTGCTGCGTTATAAGCACCGGCTGTACCAATCGCTAGGGTGCCAACGGCAATGCCTTTTGGCATCTGAACGATAGACAACAAGCTGTCCCAGCCGCTCAGTGTTGATGATTTAACAGGTACGCCCAGTACTGGCAGCTCAGTTTGACTGGCACACATACCAGGTAGGTGAGCCGCACCGCCGGCACCTGCAATAATGACTTGTAGACCTTTATCTTTGGCAGACTTGGCGTAATCAAATAGCTTGTCCGGTGTCCGGTGTGCAGAAACCACGTCACATTCGAACGCCACACCGAAGTCAGCCAGTAACTGCGCCGCCAAGCTCATGGTTGCCCAATCTGATTGCGATCCCATAATGATACCGACTTTTGGGGTGCCTTCAGGGGATTGGATAGGCCCTATCGCTGAGTCAGACTGTCTGTTATTGTTGGCAGTAGTCATTGTGTGCATTTCCTAACAAAAAACATCCATAATACAAAATTTCTGTTCCAATAAAAAGTAGTTTTTTAAAAAGTAGCTAAAAACAGTCTTTCTAACTACAAACTCTAAAGGCTACTTTAGGGCATACTTTTAATGGACATTGTTCAAATGGCTGTTATCAAAGTGGCTGGTCTTCAATATATTGTACAAAGTTATCGGCTGAAAGTGGTAACGGATTCTCGGTATCAAATTGATAGGCGGTTAAGTAACCGTTACCAGCCGCTGAATAATCAGTACATACTACTTGCGGGCTTAACGGTTCTGGCGTCCCAGTTAGCCAATAGTGACCAATAAATACTGGCTTATCTGTTTGTAGCTCAAAGTCGACGTGCTCAATAATGGCATCTTGAGGCACTTGTGCTAAATCTGCAGAAGCAGCACGTGCGATGTCTACAATGCGCTGCGATTGCAAATCCTTTAACCACCATCTGACCCGCATACGTCGTCGAACTGTACCATCTTTGTCAGTCACGCTAATACCGTCGGGTAAAGGTACTTCAACCCCTTTTAGTACGCGCTCTAAAGCATCATAAGCCTCTGAATCCTTTTGACCTGTTTGTTGCAGAGCTTCAGGAGTAAGGCGGTTGTCATTGGTTAGTAACGGTTTTAGTTCTGCCATCTTATCGACATCCCAGCAGGCATGAACAAAACAAGCGTGTTCAGTCTCAATCCATAACGGGAGTTCATAAAAACGGGAAAGCCAATACGCATGAGCTTCTGACCCAAACGGAATTTCCTCTAAAAACGCCCGATGTTGACGGGTATGGGCGGTATTATGACTACGCAAATAAGTTTTGTTGTCAATGTTTGGCTGGTCTGACTTAGTATTGTCTGATTTAGTACTGTTTAATTGAGGAGCATCTAAATTATTCTGTGAACTGCCTAACTCATTAAACGTGGCATAGGCAAGTGCGTTATACTCATGATTGCCCATAATAGCGTCTGCCACATTGGCATCTAACATAGCAAACACAATTTGCAAGGTTTCTAGCTCTTCAGGACCTCTATCGATTAGATCACCAATGAATATTGCCCGATGTCCTTCAGGGGGATGATAATAGTCTATAGCTAATGAGGGATGATGAGTGAGGGTATAACCTAAAAGGTCAAGTAGACCTTTCAGCTTATGGGCATGCCCATGGATATCACCAATAATGTTATAGATCATATAAATGTCTCATTGTGATTACTTAAATTGACTGCATAATAAAGTTATGTTGAACTGTCACTATTTAAGCTTTTTATCTAAACCTATCATCTAAAAATAATGACGATTTAGATTGGGTAATGATTGAACTCTCAGGTAATCATTGGTCAAGCTATGCTTTGAAGATGACTGTTTCAGATACCTTAGTATAACGCACTACACACACTCTACGGTCGGATTTTCCTGTTATGCATATCTTCTTATTGGTTATTAAGTGGTTGGTGATTATTATCATTATCCTGATGATTTTAACCCTTTTATTTTTAAAGTTTGCGCCAACGTTTGGGGGTAAGCCCGATTCCGATAGCCAGTCTCGCATTCAATCGTCACCAAATTTTAATGGTGAGATGTTCGTTAATTTAACCCAAACGCAGGCGAGTACGGTTGATTTCTCCGGTGTCCTTAATGGCGAGTCTGCTAAAAATAGTAATGTGCTATGGGAGTTTTTATTTCCGCCAAAAGGTAAAAACCCCAGTCAACCAATCAAGACAATGCCATTAAATTTAATCGCTGATTCTATTGATCCAAAAGACAATTCTTTGAGCGCTGTGAAACAAAGTGCTGCGAACACCACTCTAAAAAACGGTGAGTTTGTTTGGTTAGCTCATTCTACGGTATTGTTTAACATAGCCGGTAAAACGCTGATTACTGATCCAGTTTTCCATCGAGCATCGCCTATTCCTATTGGTGCCAAGCCTTTTGATATGGCACCTATGCCTAGCGTTGACGACTTGCCTTATATCGATGCGGTACTTATTTCGCATGATCATTATGATCACTTGGATTATAAAGCCATCAAGCAAATGAAAGATAAGGTTGGTCAGTTCTATGTACCTTTAGGCGTTAAGGCGCATCTGCTTCGTTGGGGTGTGGCGGAGTCAAAGGTTAACGAATATGATTGGTATGAGAGTACAGAGATAGCTGGGAGCGATGGTCAAGCTATTACGATTACATTTACCCCCAGTCGTCATTTTAGTGGTCGAGGTATTACGGGACATCGTGAGACATTATGGGGCAGTTGGGCGGTACAGTCGCCTGAGTTGTCGGTATATTTTAGTGGTGATGGTGGGTATTCTACTGAGTTTGCGAAGATTGGTGAACGCTTTGGGGGTTTTGATATCGCCTTTATTGAAGATGGGGCTTATAACGAACACTGGCGAGAGGTGCATATGCTCCCAGAGGAGTCTGCCCAAGCGAGTATTGATGTGCAAGCCAAAGTGATTTTGCCTATACATTGGGGCAAGTTTGACTTGTCTACCCATGAATGGCGGGAGCCTGTGAGACGCATTACATCAGCCATTGATACTCACAATAGCACTCAGCCTGAAGCGGATAGAATCAAGCTTGCCACACCACTGATTGGACAAGTTTTTGATTTAGATAACTTACCTACCTCGCCGTGGTGGGAACAACAAGAGTAGGTTATGACAGTGAATAGTGAATAGAGTCATCAGGTGCTAATAATATTAAAGCGTGACACATGACTACAAAATAGCACTATGACTGTTAAAGAGTTCACTAGCTTGATAATGTTACCCTATATAGATAAAGATTAAAGTCTGTTCAACATTGAGGGAAAATATGGATTGGTCAAAGTGGTTATTTATAGATTGGGAGGTTGCTCTGGCGGTGGTACTGTCGGCAATCGTGGTCTACTTCGCTATTATCGTTTACTCCAGAGTGATGGGGCTACGTAGCTTTGCTAAGTTGTCAAGCTATGACTTTGCTATGACGGTCGCCATGGGTAGTATTTTGGCGTCTACTATTTTGTCGAAGTCGCCTGCTTTGTTAAAAGGTCTGCTGGCGATTGCGATTTTGTTCGTATTGCAGGGTTGTATTTCTGTGATACGCCGGAAATCAATCGCCTTTAGAAGGCTGGTTGACAATCAGCCTATCGTCTTGATGGCGCATGGTGAGTTTAATTGGGACAATATTAAAGAAGCCAAAATGTCGAAAAATGATTTGCAAGCAGTGCTGCGAAAAAATGGCATCAAGTCTACTTCTGAAGTATTTGCTATGGTGATGGAGACGACGGGCGATATGAGCGTGATAAAGACCAGCGACACGCCAGCGGATATTGAAATATTTGACGATATTCGAGATTATGAATTAATTGTTAATCATAAAGATTTTAAATAAGCTTGCTAAGGGATATAGGGCAACGTTAAATCTATAATTAATATCGTGTAAGACTATCCAAAAGTGGCTTTGCTTTTGCAGAAACTACTTTTAAAAAACCGTGTAACTAAAAATGGCTGTCTAAATTGCTTTTGGAAATAACAGATTGTGGAAAATAAGTCTCTAAAACAACGTCTAGCTGCCCTTTTTGTCGAGCCTTATGCCCGCTACCAAAATGCGGACTTGTTGCATGCTTTGCGCATTGGTTTAGCCGTTGTGACGGCGTTAATTATCAACCAAGTGACGGAACTACCGCATGGTGAGTGGACGACAATTACCGTCTTTATCATTTTGGGGCTACTGCAATATCAAGGGGCGATATATACCAAGGCTATTGAACGTATCGCTGGCACCGCTCTAGGTATTATCATAGGATTGGTATTATTATTTTTGAACCATAATATGCTAAGTGAGCAATGGCTATATTATTTGGTAATAGGGATGGTGAGTGCCATCATTGGCTATTATGCCATTCGCCAACTGGGTTATATCGGTATGTTGACGGGTATCACCATGTGTATGATTATCTCAAGCACCAGTAATGTCGGTGAAGATGGGCTATACCGTGCGTTGAATGTCATTATTGGCACACTGATATCGGTGGTTGCGACCGTTATTTTGCCGCTTAAATCCACCTTGATGTGGCGTTTTTTATTAGCCAATAATCTTGAAGCCTGCGCGCAAGTATACGATGGGGTAGGGCTGCACGTTCAAGTGCCTAATGATCAGCAGCAGCTACACCCACCATCAATAGAAGCTTTAGCGCCGACTATCAAGGCAGCTTCTATACAAAAAGAAGACTTAGCCGATCATATCTTAACCCCTAGGCGAGAATCGAGAGTGGATCTTGGTGCCACAACGATTACGTCAATAGGCGAGCTAAGTGATACTACTATAGGTAGTCTAGTGAATGATGATATGGTCCAACGTCTCAAAAAGATTAACCAACGCCTGTTAAAAGTACGTGCTCATATTGCTGCCACTGCTAATGAGACAGGTATCGATAAACAAACCCTTGATCAAATCCAACGTATGCATCGTAATATTATTGGCACTATCGACTTATTATTAAGCGCTGCTCCAACATTAAACCAGCACCCTATCGATGGGGATAATCGTATCTTACTGGCACATTATCATTCTGAGTTAACACAAGCCATGCGCCATATGGCGGCCGTCTTGAGAAGTCCTAGTGATGAGGTATTTCGCCCTATTACCCGTATTAAAGTATCCGATTATCCGAGTATTCACCAATTAGGTTTTGAATGGCAGGGTTATTTTTGGCTGACTCAAACTCTACAAGGACAGTTACAAAGCTTAAGTGACTTACTCAAAGAAAGTAAAGCACAATGGTATGCAGCTTCAGGGCTACGCTATCAGCGACAGGAGCAGCGCCGTATTCATGCTCATGGTGGTGAGAGTAATTTGGATGTTTAAGCAGGTTTGTTTTGTCGTGCTAAGCTAGAAGTTCGTTTAGGGTGCAACTAACCTTATAAGCTCAAGAGATATGCTCAAGAGGACAAATTCTGTTCGCTGGCCCTGATGCCATGAACAAAGTGCTTATGAACATACAGGATTTAATGATTCATGTTTTAAAAGGATATTAACATGCCACTGCAGTTATTAATGTTTGCTGGTTTTTCAGGCATTACGGTATTAATTGGTGGTTTGCTAGCCTATCAGTTTGATCATCACGTCAAAAAAAGTCTATTTAAAGATCAATGTGTGCATACTCTGATGAGCTTCGGTGCAGGTATTATTTTGTCTGCAATTGCCTTAGTTTTGGTGCCCAAAGGCTTAGAGGAGCTAAGTATCATAGGGTTGGCGAGCTCATTTTCTATTGGAGCTATTTTGTTCATGCTGATTGATCGCTATCTGGCAGCCAAAGGTGGACAGATGGCAACCTTGCTCGCGATGTTAATGGACTTTGTCCCTGAAGCGATTGCGCTGGGCGCCGTATTTGCGATTAAGCCGGATATGGCGATGTTGTTGGCGATATTTATCGGTCTGCAAAACTTGCCTGAGTCGTTTAACGCCTTTCGTGATTTAGTACACAACGGCTTTGGGGTCAAAACTACTTTGGTAATTTTCTTTGGTCTTAGCTTTTTGGGCGTAATTGGCGCATTAATCGGCCATTTATTTCTAAGAGGTTATCCTGTGCTTACTGCGCATTTAATGACCTTTGCTAGCGGCGGTATTTTATATTTATTGATTCAAGATATTATCCCTGAGAGTAAGATGATTAATAATTACCACACCTCCTTGGGGGCAACGCTTGGATTTTTGGTGGGTATCGTTGGTGAAATGATGATTTAAGGCAGTCATTAATAAATTTCTATTCGTTATTTTCTAAGACTTCGTCGTCGATAAGAGTAATGACAGAAGGCGCCTCTATGAACTATTTTGAACAAAAGCAGCAAAAGATTAACCAGTTTGTGGCCAAGGCTAATGAAACCTTAGGCGATGATCCCTTGTGCTATACCGGTGATTTTATTACCGGCCAGCCAGTGCGTCCGGATATTTTGTTTGTCAGTATCAATCCTGGGCACAGTAATCGAGAGGACTGGGGCGATATTGAAGCGCGCCGAGCACAAGCGGTGGTTAAAGATTTCGAAGTAGTGCCGTGTAAGTATATTGCAGATGTGGCTCGTGGTAGCCGTTATGCCAATCGTATTGTTGATGTGATTTGTCAGGGCGATATCAGCCGCTTAGAGCGCTGTGCTGAGACCAGCTTTGTGTCTTACTTCGCCGCACCAAAAGAGGCAGTATTACAAGCGCAATTGGCAGAATTATCTGATGAGATGCAGGTCTTACACCATGAGCTGACCCAATTAGATATCGAGCAAATAAATCCCAAACACATCTTATGTATGGGATGGCGTTCATTTGATCGGTTTTTAGAGCAGTATGGTGAGGGTAATGAAGTTACTGTCAAGAAGCTGCCGCTAATGGGTAATATGGAAGCATATTATGCTGTAACCGAAGTGGCTGGCGTGACTGTGCACGGGTTACGTCATTTATGTACCAAACTTACTTTAGAGATGAGGTCGCATTTATCAGAGATATTCACTGATATTTGGGCTCAAATAGAGTCAAATAAATAACTGCTCAGCTACATATAACTTTGCCTAATGCAAACTATCTTTGTACCTGTACCTGTACCTGTACCTGTACCTGTACCTGTACCTGTACCTATGCTGATGCTAACCGGTTATGCGCCTGAGATGATCCAAGCTGCATACCGTATTGATTGGTGGTTCAACTACCAATATTATCACGTCAATGATGAGCTACATTGGTCTGATTCTTGCGGTTGCAATGCGTTATAAGAGAGACTCCGGTGTCGGTACGTTAGTGGCGATGATGTTGCCATATTCGATGCTGTTCTTAACAGCATCAATAATGAGCCCTCACGTTGTTGAGGGCTTTTTTTATGCATAAGCAGTTTGATTTAATTGAAATGACTACCGACTCCGTTAGCTTATCAATTAATAAGCTTGAGAATACAGGTAATTTGATTTTCAGTAAATCAACCCTATATATATACTACACACTGATACAATTAGATTTAGTATTATTAACAAATTGTTTGTAGAAGTGTCGGGTTATTTAATTTATATTAATCCTATAACCTGCTTTAAGACCTTAACTTCCAAGTAGAAGGTCGTAAGTGCAATAAGCGGTTCTAAGCAACTTAAGTAATAGGTGCTTACTCTGTTTAGAAAGGAGAACAGCAATGAGTAATACCATTCAAAATCCAGATACCCAAACCAAGAGTGATGACAAAAAACCTGCTGTGACGCCGCGTCATCCTGAGAGCCGTTTGGACCCTGATTGGTTATTTCTTTATGAGAAACTACCGCCAAATCAATGGTACTCCTCCGATTATGCTTACAAAACGTCGGGTTGGCTTAATGTTCATACCAACATTCGCAAGCGCCAACGTATTTTAAAGCAGCTAACAGAAGAGCATTTGATGGGGGCGCTAAACTGGCAAAACTATCGCTCGCAAGTATTGCAGCGTATTAGTATGCATGTCTTGAAGCTACATCAGCATCACAGTGTCGAAGACCATGGTTTCTTTCCTGACTTTGTGAGCTCTTATCCTCAACTTAAAAGAGGCTTTGAGATATTGGAGCGTGACCATGTCAAGCTCGATGCGTTATTGGATGATTTGCTGGCACTAAATGACGAGCTTGTGAAAGCGGACAATGAGGATAAAGGGCTTGCCGAGCGCTTACATAAAAACTTAGTAAGCGGCACTGACTTTCTGTCTCAACATTTAACCGATGAAGAGGATTTAGTGATTCCTATTCTAGGACTGCGTCAGTAAAATTTTTGGTCCTTTGCTAGATTACTGCTTTGATAGATTACTGCTTTGCTTGTTTGCTGCTTAGTTCGCATAGCTTGTTGTTGAAAACGTACCCCTAATCGTTTAATAGCGATAAGGGGTTTTTGATTTATAGGGCTTTTGATTTATTTTGAACTACTTTTATTGTAGAGTTGATAGCTTAAGATATCAAATTCAGTCAAAGAGATTAAATAATATGAAAAATATTACTAAGCAAAAGCTGTTTGGAGCCGTATTTGGTTTTATAGGCTATCTTATATTTCTGGCAATCTTAAACTCGGGTAACAATACCCCGTTTTCAGAGTGGCCCACGGAAGCCTTCCTCAATTTACAGTTTAGCATCGGTTGGTTAAGTCCATTGCCAGACTGGGCTGTCTTCATTGTAAGTTGCTTAATTATATTGGGCATTATTCTTGGGTTTAATAAATTAGGTCAATGGCTTTATCGCAAAGTTGCTGGTTAAGCGGTATTAATTTAGCCAGTAGTTTAAATATAATTTACTAGCCCAGCTTCTACTACGTCGTTTTGATATTAATATTAGCGTACCTCTTATCTAGCTAGGATTTTGATCCTAGCTATTTTTTTGCTGATTATTTTTATTTGATTGTTATCAGTAAGTAAATTGAACAAATTTAGTCACATACGAGAGTTATTATAGTAACTATCGATCAACTCTCAAAAAATTATAGTCAGCGAACTACTAAACGGTTACGGCGTTAACCTCGTTAAGCCTACTCTAGTAGTACTTGCACTCGGTTGCCTTGTAACCATTTTAGAGTTCTTTGACTATAAATCCATACTGAGAATGAAATATTTAACTATAAGAAATATTTAACGATAAAAAGCTGTATTTATCATTAGTTAAACTTCATTTACAAGGACGACTAAGCCTTATTTTTACTACTTTTTTACAATGTAATAGGCATGATAAAGGTAAATTTATGAAAGACAAAAAATCCATAACTACCAAAGAGTTTATCAATGATGTTTTAGTAGGGATGAGCACAGGTATAGTGGTTGCCTTGATACCTTGGGCACTACTGGGCAATCTGAGTCAAGCCTTGATCCCCCATTTTGCCTATGCAAAAGATATCTTGGCTGTGGTCACACTGGCCATGTCGCTATTACCGATGGTTATCGGGGTGTGTATTGGCATGTCATTTAAGTTTACCCCGATTCAAACCAGCTCGATCGGGATTGCGACGGTGATCGGATCCGGTGTCGCCACATTGTCTGATAGTGGTGGATTTATATTGTCAGGCACCGGCGACGTGATTAATGCCGGTATTACTGCCGCCATTGCCTCACTGGTTGTTATCCTTTGTGGCAATCGTTTAAAGGCCTATACCATCTTACTGATTCCTATTATCGTCATCCTAGTGGCTGGCGGTTTAGGGTTAGTGACCCTACCTTTTATACAAGAAATTACCACGTTAATTGGGCGTTTTGTCCAAACCTTAACCTCACTACAACCCGTTTTAATGGGCGTTACCATTGCTATTTTATTTTCTCTGCTAATGATGTCTCCTGTCTCTACAGTAGGCATTGCTGTTGCTATTAGCTTAGCTGGGGTGGGCTCAGGTGCGGCCAATTTAGGGATTACCGCAGCGGGTTTTGGGCTTGCTATCATGGGCTGGCAAGTTAACTCGCTTGGTACCTCGTTTGCACACTTTTTAGGTTCACCCAAAATTCAGATGGCAAACTTTGTTAATAAACCCATTATAGCGATACCAGTTATCCTAAATGCAGCTGTACTGGGGGCTATGGCAGGTATCTTTGGCATATCAGGCACGCCTATCAGTGCAGGCTTTGGCTTTGCCGGATTTATTGGCCCAATATCCGCGTTAAATACCATGCAAGGCGGATTTAGTAATCAAAATATTATTGTGGTGGTGATGGCCTTTTTAGTTATCCCCATTGTATTAGCTATCGTGTTTAAGCTACTGTTTACAAAAGTCATTCCCATAGTGAAGGACGAAAATTACGAAATTAAATTCGAATAAATAGCATAGGATTTACGCACGAGTAGATATTATGGCAACGGGTAATCATTTATGAATCCTCTGAAGGTAGAGCCAGACGCTTCATAAATAATAACCAGTTGCCTTTAAAGCCATAAAATCGTATTTTTACGTAAGTCCTATAACAATAACCAGTCAAAAAACAGTCAAGTTTTAAAAGTCAAATTCTGAACTCTAAATAATAAAAACAAACATCCAAATCAAAACATATAACCACACAACAAGGAAAAGTCATGAAAGTTATCGCTTATAGCGTGCGTCCAGATGAAGAGGCCAGCCTCAAAAAACATAGCGAATCATTGGATATTGAACTCACTATTGTCAAAGACATGCTAACTCCAGACAATGCCGATCAAGTCAAAGGTCATGATGCTGTTACCTTTTTAGGCAACGATAAAGTAAATAAAGAAACGCTAGAGATTATTCACAAGCACGGTGTGAAATATATCTCATCACGCGCTGCGGGCTTCAACAATATTGATATAGACACTGCAAAAGAGCTTGGGATAAAAGTCGCTAATGTCGCCCGCTATTCCCCTTATGCGGTTGCCGAGTTCACTTTAACGCTTGCCTTTACCATGCTACGTAATCTACCGCGAGCGTTAAAACGTATTCAAGCGCAAAACTACAGCTTAGCGGGTCTAATCGGACAAGAAATGCGCTTTCAAACGGTGGGGGTGATTGGTACAGGTCGTATTGGGCTCACTACAGCCAGTATATTCTCAGGCGTTTGCAAGCGTGTCATCGCCCATGATGTTTATGAAAACCCTGAGGCAAAAGACATTGTCGAATACGTCGAATTAGATGAGCTATTAAAAGAGGCCGATATCATCGCCTTGCATTGCCCTTATACCAAAGAGACGCATCATCTCATCGATGCAGAAAAGCTCGCACTGATGAAACAAGACGCCATATTAGTCAATACAGCAAGGGGCGAATTGGTAGATACGTCAGCACTGATAGATGTACTAAAGACTGGAGCTATCAAGGGCTACGCTGGCGATGTATACGAAAAAGAAGTCGGCATCGTGCACAGAGACCACACTAATAGTATCATTCCAGATCCCATGTTCCTTGGTATGATTAATATGCCAAACGTCTTATTCACCCCGCATTACGCCTTTTATACCGACATTGCGGTCGATAACATGGTCGAATACGCCCTACAAAACCTATATAACTTCTATCATGGCAAGGCTTGTGACAACGAAATTGTCTAAGGTTAAATTGTTGTTCGTTTATCTTTAATAACCGATCTCGCTTTAGTAGCTGATCTCGCTTTTCGTTACTATCTGCTTGTCTAGACGAAGCAGCTGCTAAGATAGGGGTTGTCTCTTACTTCGTGAGCCAACCCCTATCAAGCATCGACAACTCGTCTCGCCAAGCAGTATATCCACTTCAATCGAGGCTAAACAGCCTTATCAGGGCAGAGTGCATTTTACTTATTTAAATCGTGGGATTCGCTACGTCTGCGCTTACATACCTAGTAATTGACGTTTAATTTTAGTGTTTAACTCATCCAAACCGTGGGTTTCGCTACGCTACACCGCACGTTACGCACCATTTACTCAACTATTATTTGATTATTATAAGGACTTACGCAAACAATAGGTGGCAACTGACCTCATTATTAGCACTATTAGCTGTGCCTTATTTTCGAAACTACCCTTCTAATAAAAATAGCGATGGACTTATTTTCGAAAGTACCCCTCTAATGAAAATTGCCAAGTGTCTTTCATAGTCTTATAACCTATTTTTGAGAGTGAGTTGTTTTGTAAGATAGTTAATCTGACTGTTTATAGATGAATTATGAACCCAACCCTCTAATAAATGAGACCTGATTCAACGTTTAAAGAGTTATATTATTTATAACGTTTCTACTTATCATTTTGCTACTGTGCCACTTCAATCTCAGTCACATTTTGGAAGCCTCTGGGCAATTGACTGCCCCGATTGCCACGTTTGCCAGTGTAATTCGCTAAGTCCATTGGTTTTAAAGTGACATGACGCTTGCCCGCAGTCACAGTTAGGCTGTCGTTATGATTTAGCGCAATGACTGCCAAGACTTTTTCACCGTCTTTTAGGTTAATCAATTTATTGCCTTTACCACGCTGTTGTTCCGGCAACTCGTCAATCGCAAATATCAGCAAATAACCGGCTGAGGTGACCACGGCAATCTGATCTTGCGCAGCTGGCTGATCAGCATCGTCTTCGGTTGTAGCATCAATTTGAGACACGGTTAATAGTTTGGCATCATCAGAGAAGTTAATGATGTTTTTACCGGCTTTTTGATTGGTCTCAAGATTTCCAAGCGTGTTAATAAAGCCATAGCCTTGCGAGCTTGCTAGGATGATACGTTGATCATCATCGCCGGCAAGTAGCTGCTCAAAGCTTGCGCCTGCCGGTGGTTTTAAGACACTGGTCAGTGGGTCGCCTTGACCACGCGCTGAGGCTAGAGTATGCGCATCAATACTATAGCTGCGGCCGGTGCTATCCATGATATAAATCTTCTCATTAGACTTGCCGCGCACATGCGCTTGATAGCTGTCTCCCGAGCGATAGCTCATACCGGTGGCATCAACGTCATGGCCTTTGGCTGCACGAATCCAGCCGGCTTTCGATAAGATAGCAGTAATCGGCTCGCTCGGTACCAAGTCTGATTCTTTAAGAGCGGTGGCCTCATCACGCTCGACCACAGGCGACATACGGTCATTGCCATGTTCTTTCATATCGGCTGCCAGCTCTTCTGCCATCAAGTTGTTTAGACTCTCTGGATTATCGAGCAGCTCTTGCAACGTCGCTCGCTCAGCGGCCAATTCTTCTTGTTCACGTTTTAGTTCAATCTCTTGTAAGCGTGCTAACTGACGTAGGCGGATGTCTAGAATTGCATTGGCTTGAAGTTCGCTTAAATCATACCGGCCCATTAGCTCTTGTTTCGGGTCATCTTCTTCACGAATAATACGAATCACTTCGTCAATATTAAGATAAGCGATTAATAGACCGGCCAAGATATGCAGACGTTTATCAATCTTATCCAAACGGTATTCAATACGGCGAGTCACCACATTACGGCGGCTAATCAGCCACTCACTCAAGATTTCTTTTAAGTTTTTAACCTGCGGCTTACCGTTTAGGCCAATCATATTCATATTGACCCGATAATTGCTCTCAAGGTCAGTTGTGGCAAACAAGTGGCTCATAACACGATCAACATCGACACGGGTTGAGCGAAGCTCTAACACAATACGGCAAGCATTTTCATGATCCGATTCATCATGAATATCCACCACCCAAGGCAGCTTCTTATCTATCATCAGCTTGGCAATTTGCTCTTGAATCTTGTTGCCAGAGACTTGATAGGGAAGGGCGTCGATAATCACCAGATTTTTCTCGTTTTTATCGACGTGATAAATAGCGCGCATCTTGTAACTACCACGGCCGGTCTCGTACATTTGCTGCAAGTCTTTTTTGGATGTAATGATTTCAGCCGGTGTTGGTAAATCTGGCGCTGGAATCGATTGGGTCAGCTGTTTTACCGATAAGTCTGGGTTTTTGAGCAGGCGAATTGCCGCACGCACGACTTCATTTAGGTTATGCGGTGGAATATCGGTGGCCATACCAACAGCGATACCGGTAGTGCCGTTAAGTAGAATATTCGGCAGGCGAGCAGGCAAAGTGACCGGTTCTTGCATTGAGCCATCAAAGTTATCTTGCCAATCAACTGTACCTTGCCCAAGCTCAGCAAGCAGCGTGTTGGCATAGGCCGACATTTTGGCTTCGGTATAACGCATCGCCGCGAAGGATTTGGGGTCATCTGGGCTACCCCAGTTACCTTGACCGGTAATCAGCGGATAGCGGTAGCTAAATGGCTGCGCCATTAAGACCATGGCTTCATAACAGGCGGTATCACCATGCGGATGGTATTTACCGAGCACATCACCGACGGTACGGGCAGATTTCTTGGGCTTAGTAGTCGACTTTAGGCCAAGCTCGCTCATGGCATAAATAATACGGCGCTGAACCGGCTTTAGACCATCGGCGATATGCGGTAGCGCACGGTCCATAATGACGTACATGGCATAGTTCAGGTAAGCCTGCTCGGTAAATTCGGCCACAGAACGGGTGTCCATGGCTTCATTTGGAATCACAGCCGAGCTTGGGGGAATACTGGTAATATCAGACATAATGAGTGATTTTGCCTTTTATAGAATAAATGTGTGAATAATAAATTAATGTTGATTGAAAGCTAAAATAGAGTTACGTCATCTAAGTTTTGTATCAGGTTAATAGTGTAATAATAGTACAGCTTGAGACAATGTTATTGCTTGTCTTTCATTGCTGATATTTTAAACATTTATATTAAGCCTAAAAGGGCATTGAGACTGCAATCAGAATAAGGGATTGAGGTACGCTTATCCTAACGGATATTGGTGCAATAGAAAAGAGAGTATCACCGATAAGCGTCATCGGCTGACGCAGCTTAGTTAAACCAAGCTATTCGTCTCAACTAAAAAGTTTTATACGGCTAAAACAAGGTATACTTTATTAAGTCGTGGTTTTATAAACAGGACAGTTCTCTATTTTATAGCTATTTATGCACTTTGCAGTTGTCATAAGTCAGCTAAATAGTGTATTTTAGATTTAGGTATTAAAATCGCTGTTATTTAGCTGTTATTTAACGATAAATTGCACAACTGCCCCATCTAATATTAATTACCCCCATTAAGTACTATGCTTAGGAGTTCCACAGATTATGGATAATCAAGACAATCAATTTCGCCGTAATGATAGACCTTGGCTGAAAACCTACGAAAAGCTTGGCATGCAGTATGATATTGAAATGCCGCCTGCTGACACCTCTTTAATTGACATCCTTGAAGAAAACTTTGTTAATCATAAAGGCAGAATCTCTTTCGTTTGTATGAACCAAGAGCTGTCTTATGACGATTTGGATCGTCACAGCAAAAACATGGCCGCTTACCTGCAATCACTGGGCCTCAAAAAAGGCGACAAAGTGGCGGTAATGATGCCAAATATCCTGCAAGCACCGGTCGCTATTTTGGCTATTTTGCGTGCAGGCTATATTTTGGTGAACGTAAACCCGTTATACACCACAAACGAGCTTGCACATCAGTTAGAAGACTCAGAAACCAAAGTACTGATTATTCTAGAGAACTTTGCTAAGACTTATGCCGATATTCCTAAAAAGACGGTAGATCACGTGATTGTAACTGCGATGGGCGACTTGATGAGCCCGCTTAAAGGCTTACTTGTTAATACCGTGGTCCGTCATGTTAAGAAGATGGTTCCGGCTTTTGATATCCCAAAGAGCGTACCGTTTAAAAAAGCACTTAAAGTTGGCGCGAGTAAAAAGTACACCCGTCCGACCGATATCGTTCTAGAAGACGTGGCAGTATTACAGTATACAGGCGGCACAACTGGTGTGGCTAAAGGTGCGATGCTAACCCATGGCAACTTAGTGGCTAATCTAATTCAGGCCGACACTTATATTGGTAATGCCTTCAATAAGTTTGAAGAGAAAAACGAGCAGCCAGTCATCATGACAGCATTGCCTTTATATCATATCTTCTCATTTACCGTTTGTGGTATGTACGGTCTACGCAAGGGTGCGATCAACTCGCTTGTGCCAAACCCACGTGACGGCAAAAGCTTACTAAAGGCCTATAAAGATTATCCACCTGCTTTCTTTCCAGCGGTTAATACCTTGTTCAATGGTCTAATTAACAGCGAACATTTCCGAGTGCTTGATCACAGCAAGCTTGAGATGTCGATGGGCGGCGGTATGGCAGTACTCAAAGACACCGCTGAGAAGTGGAAAGCAGGCACCGGCAACGTAATTGTACAAGGTTATGGTTTGTCAGAGACCTCACCAGTTGCTTCAGCCAACCCAATGGGCTTAGATGAATTCCCAGGTAACATTGGTGTGCCATTCCCAGCGACCGATATGGCCATTCTTGATGAAGAGGGTAACGAAGTTGAAATCGGTGAGCGTGGCGAGATTTGTGTTCGCGGCCCACAGGTTATGAAAGGTTACTGGAAACGTGAAGATGCCACTGCTAAGGTGATGACCGAAGACGGTTATTTCCGTACCGGTGATATCGGTGTGATGGACGAAGAGGGTTACTTCAAGATTGTTGACCGCAAAAAAGACATGATTATCGTATCTGGCTTCAACGTTTATCCAAACGAAGTAGAAGACGTGATGTCAAATCATCCAAAAATCTTAGAGTGTGGTGTGATAGGTATCCACAGCGATAAGAGCGGCGAAGTACCAAAAATCTTTATCGTACGTAGCGACAACAGCTTAACTGAGCAAGAAGTGATTGATTACGCCAAAGAGCATTTGACTGGCTACAAACGTCCTCGTGCTGTTGAATTTGTTGATGAATTACCTAAGTCAAACGTCGGTAAAATCTTACGTAAAGACTTACGTGAGATGGAAGAGTCAAAAAACAAGCAATAAAGGCAACCTCTCGTTAACCGATGAATGAATCTCATGCTTTAAGTTTCAGTGGTTAACGAGTACAATTAAAACACTCAAAAAGGATGCGAGCTAATGCCGTGTCCTTTTTTTCGTTTGAATTTTTGTTTAAAAGTGTTTAATACTGGATTCTATTTTTAATCACTATCTGATTAAATAGGCGTGGTTATAGATATATTTTGCTAAAAGCAGCGTAATTAGTATGATTAATTAGTTACACTATTTTCAATAAAATCATATAAATAGCAACGCAAGTCTTCTTAATTTGCTAGAATTTGTTACGATTTTATCTCCCTATATTATGGGGCCATATGAACAAACAAGAATATATGCCCGAGTCCAATTATATCCATCATTCATTTTACAGGTAACTTCATGACTACAGCTTCAAATCATACCCCTAATGCATCGACTATTAGTAAGTTACACGGCACATTTCCGACCTATCCGGAAGTTCCAAGTGACCGCCCTTGGTTTGCTTCTTATAAGCGCTATGATCTGCCAGATCATATTGAGATGCCTGCTGATAACACTTCATTAATTGAAGTATTTGAGCGTAACTTTGCCCGTTATGGCAACCGTAATGCCTTTACCTGCATGGGTGCATCGATTACTTATCGTGAGCTTGATAACTACAGCCGTCAGATTGCCGCCTACCTGCAGTCGCTAGGCCTAAAAGTAGGTGACAAAGTAGCGGCGATGATGCCAAACGTACTGCAGTATCCGATTGTGGCTCTGGGCGTGTTACGTGCCGGCATGATTTTAGTGAACGTAAACCCACTATATACCAGCCGTGAGCTTGAACATCAGATTCACGACAGTGGTGCAAAAGCCATCTTTGTCGTTGAGAATTTTGCTAAGACCTTTGAAGATGTCGAAGACAAAGGCGATGTTGAGCATATCGTGCTATGTAGCATGGGTGACATGTTAGGTTTAGTAAAAGGCTTTGTGGTCAATACTGTTGTTCGCCATGTTAAAAAGATGGTGCCAAGCTACTCGCTGCCAAACAGCATCACATTCAAAAAAGCATTAGACTCTGTGTCGGCGCATCAGTATCAGCGTCCAGAGTTAGACTTAAGTCACGTGGCATTGCTACAGTACACGGGCGGCACAACGGGTGTGGCAAAAGGCGCAATGCTAACACACGGTAACTTAGTCGCGAACATGCTACAAATTAATGCTGTTATCACTGCTGCTTTTGATGAGTCTGTCGAAGCGGAAGTTATTCTAGCTGCGCTACCGTTATATCACGTGTTCTCATTCATGGTGTGCGGTATTTATGCCATGTATCAAGGCTGTACGTCGCTACTTATTCCAAACCCACGTGACCTTGATGGTCTAATCAAAGAGATGGCCAAATATAAGCCGGCCTTTATCCCATCAGTAAACACCCTGTTCAATGGTCTTGTGCATCATGACGACTTCAAGAAGCTAGACTTCTCAAATCTTAAAGCCTCTATCGGCGGCGGTATGTCAGTATTACCAAGTGTGGCCAAAGCATGGCACGAAGCAACTGGCCTACCAATTGTAGAAGGTTATGGTTTATCAGAAACCTCACCTGTGGTGAGCTTCAACCCAATGAATATCTCTGAATTCACCGCCAAAATTGGTGTGCCTGCACCGGATACTGACGTTATCTTAATTGACGATGATGGCAACGTGATGCCAATGGGTGAGCGCGGTGAGATTTGTGTAAAAGGTCCACAAGTGATGGTTGGCTATCAAAATCGTCCAGAGGAAACCAAGAACACCTTCACTGAAGATGGTTACTTCAAGACCGGCGACATCGGTATTATGGATGAAAAGGGTTTTATCAAAATCGTTGACCGCAAAAAAGACATGATTTTGGTATCTGGCTTTAACGTCTATCCAAATGAGATTGAAGAGGCGATAACTGAGCATCCTGCGGTCCTAGAAGTGGGTGCGATTGGTGTACCAAGTGAAGAGCGCGGTGAAGAGCCAAAAATCTTCGTGGTGAAGAAAAAAGGCGCGAACGTAACCGAAAAAGAGTTATTAGACTTCGGTAAAAAACAGCTGACAGGTTACAAACGCCCACGCCATGTGCAGTTCGTTGATGAATTACCAAAATCAAACGTTGGTAAAATTCTACGTAAAGAGCTTCGTAAAATGGAAGGCTTAGAATAAGTCTGATCCAGTTCACTGGTTCATTACCAAACAATAGGCCAACGAATCAGTGTCTTAACAAGATAACAGCAAGATAAGTGCGCTAGGTGCTTATCTTGCTATTGTTTTAGCATCACGTTACGATAGCTGCCATCAATCGCAGTATTTTATGATTAAAATCTGCCCTCAAATTGCATCTGATTAAATATAAAGGACACCCCCTCACTATGCGTATAGACAATCGTGAGCACGATCAACTTCGCCAAGTTACTTTTGAGCGCAACTACACCAAACACGCTGAAGGCTCGGTACTTGTTTGCTTTGGTGATACCAAAGTATTGTGTACGGCCAGTGTTGAATCGGGCGTACCGCGCTGGTTAAAAGGCAAGGGTAAAGGCTGGGTAACAGCAGAATACGGCATGCTACCACGCGCTACAAATACCCGTAATCAACGTGAAGCGGCTCGTGGTAAACAGTCAGGACGTACCCAAGAAATTCAACGTCTAATCGGTCGCAGCCTTCGTGCCATGGTCGATATGAGTAAGCTTGGCGAAAACACTATTTATGTCGATTGTGATGTATTGCAAGCAGATGGTGGCACACGTACAGCTAGTATCACAGGCGCAGCCATTGCTATGATTGATGCACTAGAGACATTACAGCGTCAGAAAAAGCTAAATACTGATCCCTTAATTGGACTGGTTGCAGCGGTATCTGTGGGTGTTAAAAATGGTGAAATCTTACTTGATTTAAATTATGAAGAAGACTCAAGCTGTGATACTGATTTGAATGTTGTGATGACTCAAAAAGGCGAGTTTATCGAGATTCAAGGCACCGCAGAAGAGAAACCGTTTACCCGTGCTGAAGCCGATAAAATGCTAGCAATGGCAGAAAAAGGCATTGCTAATTTGGTTAAATTACAACAAACCGCTTTGGGCTGGTAACAATAAGCCATAGGTCAGCCACCGTGGTTGGGCTAAAATAAGCGCAGACTCATCTAAAAGCAAAAACAAAGTTAAAAGTAGGGTCACTATGCTACAAGTCACAGACACAGGCGCAATCATTACCTTGTCGGGTAAAGCCACCGGACAAGGCGATGGCATATTCTGGTTTGGTGTGGCCCTACTAATAGGCGCTATCGGTGTCGCTATGGCGATGAGCTTATTGCCAGAACGTTTGGCAATAGGTGCACTGGCGGTATTGATTATTGGCAGCTTTGCTTTTAATGTGATGCGCAATAAACAAAAAAATGCCGGTCATGGCGAAATCAGCTCAGGCATCCTAAAGGTTCAACAAGGCATGTTCGTGCATAATATGTTTGGCAAAACCCAAACGGTCTTTGTACAAGCGGATGATTACATTGAACTAGATAACTCAGCACTCATTATTACCGACGCCAATGGCAACCGTAAATGTCACATTACCGGTTTTGAGTCTAATAAAGAGGCTCAGGTGATGAAGGCAATCTTGCAAGGACAGCAGTTTGGCAAGCGTAATGCCAACATCAAAATGCAGTCCTCATAAGCTCTATAAGTTATTTTCTCTATAAATCATATCCTCGCATAGCCTAACGTCTTTGACGTTATTATAAAAATATCTATAAAAACAGCTAAATAGCTAATATTCTGCTTGAATTCAAGCCGATAACCGGTTTATATTCTAAGTCTATCGTGAATATCCTTTAGGCCTAATGTTAAGGAGTGCCCCATGGATGCGGACACTTTGGCTATGATGTGTATCAAATCTATCAAACCATGCTCTATTCTTAAAAAAGCTATTATAGTGACGGCCTTATTTGGCACGTTAGCAAGCCCATTGGTGCATGCCGATGCCCTTGGCGATTTAATTCAGCAAAAGAACCAAACCTATACACCGCCTTCTGCGCCCTCTCATTCTGGTGCCAGAACAAGCAGCATATCGCCTTTTGTGTCAGCAGCACCGCCAAGCTTTCATATGAGTTATGCGGCTGTACCAAATATCGATGCTGAGCATATCGATACCTTATATGCTGCTGAGCAAAGCGCAAGTTGGCCGAGCAAGCAGGTATTGCAAATGGTGCGTCAGATGGCACTAGACAATAAAGAGATTATTAAAGGGTCGTGCTGGGATTATTTGAATGCAGCATTTAGCAGAGCAGGAGTAGGGCGCGATACCGTCTTTAAAGGTGAATATCCTGCCGGACCGTTCGTCGATACCAATGAGATTCAGCCGGGCGATTGGCTATATTATGTCAATCACAGCTATCATGACGTTGAGCATAGCGGACTGTTTGTGGGCTGGCTAGACAAAGCTCAAAACCAAGCGCTGATTCTAAGCTATGCTGGTGAAAATCGACGAGAGCCTGCACGTTATAAGGTGTATGACGTCTCACACACCTATAACATCATACGCCCCAGTCTATAATAGCAAGAGTTTATAGAGGGAGGGTTAGAACGGTTTTACGATAACCAAAATCACCACTGCAATTAGAATAAACACGGGCAGCTCATTAAACCAGCGCCAGAAGACGTGGGTTTTGTGATGTGGGTTGTCTGCTAGCTTCTTGCGGTACGCGCCGCACATGCCGTGATAAGCGGATAATAAGACGACCAATAGTAGCTTAACGTGCAGCCAGCCTTGTGTTTTATATACATCCCAGCCGATATATAGCATCCATAAACCAAATACCCAGGTGGCAATCATAGAGGGCGTCATAATACCGCGGTACAGCTTGCGCTCCATAATCACAAAGCGGTCTTGGCTGATTTTGTCATCACTCATCGCATGATACACAAACAGCCTAGGTAGATAAAAAATCGCCGCAAACCAACACACCATAGAAATGACATGCGCGGCCTTTATCCAGTTTAAATACTCTGCCATAGTGGCTCCTCATGGATTAAATATAGGGTGTTTTTGTTTCTGTAAATTCTGTCTTTATAAACTCTATCTTTACAAATACTGTTTGAGGCCACTGACGGCATCTACTACAGGTAGTGCAGGTCGAGGGGCAGTAGGGGTAAGCCCTAAAGTCCTCATTAGTCTGTCGTCATTAGACTGACTGGCATTGCTAGTGGTAAGTAGCTTATCACCGTAAAAGAACGAATTAGCCCCTGCCATAAATGCCAACGCTTGCTCTGAGTCTGATAGGCTTTCACGTCCTGCTGATAAACGTACGTAGCTTTTTGGGCAGCAAATTCGTGTCACCGCAATGGTACGTATCCATTCGAGCACAGGCAATTGCCCCTCCTCTAAGACTTTGTCACCAAGTGGGGTACCTTTAATCGGTACCAGTAAATTAACAGGGATAGACTCTGGCGGAATTGGCATGTGGGCAAGCTCATATACCCAGTCAATACGGTCTTCTCGCGTCTCACCCATACCCACAATACTGCCACTACAAACATTAATGCCTGATTTGCGCACATTATCAATGGTTGCTAGGCGCTCGTCATAACTGCGGGTGCTGACCACCTGATCATAATAACGGCGAGAGGTATCTAAGTTGTGATTGTAGTAATCAAGGCCAGCATCCGCCAATTGCTCAGCTTGCTCTGTGCTTAGCATACCCAGTGTCATACACGTCTCAAGCCCTAAGGCTTTAACTTCTTTTATCAGCTCGGCGATATAAGGCATGTCTTTGGCGCTTGGATGTCTCCACGCTGCACCCATACAGAAGCGGGAAGATCCTGCCGCTTTGGCCTGCTTGGCCGCAGCAATAACTTTATCGACTGCAATACGTCTCTCAGCTTGCAAACCAGTTTTGTCGCGATGATGTCCTGACTGAGAACAATAGCCACAGTCTTCAGGGCAGTTGCCAGTTTTAATCGATAATAAGGTGCTAATCTGTACTTCATTGGCGTTAAAGTGCTGACGATGAACGGTTTGTGCCTGCAATAACAAGTCCATAAAGGGTAAATCAAACAGCTGCGCTACCTTCTCGCGAGTCAAAATACTGCCTTGAGTAGAGGTGGATTTGTCAGTGACAGAGCCATCATCAAGATTATCAATGGCTGTATTATTATTTGGCTGCATATTATTTGCAGCTTTATTTGGTGTGTGGCTCGATTTGGTGGCGGATAATACAGAAGACATAGAGCAATCCTTTAACGTTAACGCTAAGTTCATAGCCTATAATTGTAGCACTTAACCGCTTTGTACTGGATACAAAATGCCCAGCGGCGTTATACCACTGGGCGTCTTAGGGTTGCTGACTAAACAGACATCTAAATAGCGATATATCGCGAGTAATCGAACGTTAATGCGATTTAAATTACGCTATCTTATAGAGTGTTCTATTTAGACATTCTTTGTTTGGCAGCATTAAATAACTGAGCGGCGATACCTTGTGCTTTGGTTGCAAATGGACGTGCTTTTTTAAGCAGTGGTTTTATATCCTCAGGAATAGGTGGCACGATGTGCTTCGCTAACTGGTTAAACCACATTAGTAAACTGTAATCGCCTTCCATGGTTAACTCTTTGTCCTGAATGGCAGTCATAAATGCGGCAACATCGCCACCTGTTAACAGCTTAACGCCAGTCATAGAGTCTTTGAAGTTGATACGTAAGCTTGGATTATTCGCTTTACCTGAATACTGCTGGAAAGTACCTTCATCAAACACATAATAACGGGCAACATCATCCGCTTCACTACCAAGCTCAATGCTTACTTTACGATCTTTTAAAATCTCTTCGATATTAGGATCGCCGCTTTTAGCAAGCATGGCCAAACGATAACCCACAGTAGCAAGTAGCGCGTCTAGTGGGTTGGCTTTGATATTTAAGATAGGAACAGTAAACATAATGAAATCCAAGTTTGAGTGAGTGAATGGGTTAGTGTCGATATGATATTAATGTCAATAGCAGGCTAGAAATCTGATAAGAAGTGCTTATCAAAGATATATCCAATGGGTTATGTCTTTAAGCAATAAGCTTAGAATCTTAAGCAAATTTTAACAAGCCATTTATGCGTTTATTTTAAAATAGATTAACCAAATATTATATCAATATTTTAAATGAAATACGGGCTTTAGAATATTGCGACTTGTACACTTTTTTAAAGCGCTTAGTAAAAGACTGTCGTATTTGTGGTTAAACCGTCCTGAGTGACGATAAGCAGAAAAAAGCCAAGCCGTTTAGGGCTTGGCTTTTTTTCGGAGTAAGAGGCTTATAGTTATTTTATTGATTTAGTTAATAGTGAGGGCTTACGTAAAACGGATATACCTTAAGTGTTTCAACAATTAATTGCGAAATCTTGGTGTGTAGTTTTTGTAAATAGGGGTGTGTTCGATATATTTGTCAGCTTGAGTAGCCAAACGTTTTCTGCTGCGAAATAAAGGTGCCATACGACGGTTAGAGGTCACAGGCTTGCTCTGTTGAGCTTTGTTATAGCGATAAACGATAAGTGCAAAGGTTGCAAATATAGTCAAAGCAAATGCAGCGATATAGCTGACGGCAGTACTTGCAGGGGTGACCGCTGTGATAGCAGATTGCACACCTTCAACCACAAGATAGTAGCCCATACCGCCTAAAAGATAGCCTAATAAATAGCGGTGGCTAGAGAAAAATGTAGCGACAATGCCTATTGCAAGCATTGTATAGCCCAGTGTAGACCAAGATAAAGAGCCGGTAAGCCAAGTTTGACCAGTGGCTATAATGGTTTGAGTTGCCATGTTTTTTTGCCTCGTGAACTGTCAACGAATGAGAAGTGACACTAAAGAAAAGCAAATAACGTGCGTGCTTTTAAGGTCCTTCCTACGAATACCCTATCTACCTACGGTGTTCCATGTACGGCGCGATTATATAGGGGTGTTTTGCGATTGGTTGCCAGTTATTATGCCCATCTTTTTATAAAATACAAAGGCGCGAACAGTAATTTGCGACAACACCTGTCGTGTTATTTTAATGAAAATTTGACACAGTCGCGCACGCTATAAGTGGCAATGGCTGAGTTTTATTAACCCAAGAAAATTAAATTATTAAATTTTTGTTAAACTCAAATGTGACAAAACAAAGTGCTGGTGAGCTGGTTTTATTTGACTAAAATATCAGCTGGTGACAATAAAATAACCGACCCAAATCTGAGTCGGTTATTAGGTCAATTAAGCAAAATAAAATCTAATAGGGTGCAGATTACAATAGGTCTTTCGCAGAATAGCCGAGCACGTATAGTACGCCCTCAAGTCCAGTGGCATTGATGGCGGCATCAGCGCGCGCACGCACAATCGGCTTGGCATGATAAGCAATGCCCAAATCAGCAATAGCCATCATGGCAAGATCATTAGCACCGTCACCAACACAGATAACTTGTGCGGTGGTCACGCCAATACGTTCAGCGATTTGCTCAACCAGTGTTGCTTTTCGCTCACCATTAACGATAGGCAATACCACATTGCCGGTGACCACGCCATTTTCAATATCTAACTCATTGGCATGAACCTCATCAATGCCAAGCTCTTTGGCAATACGCTCAGCAAAATAAGTAAAGCCGCCCGATACCAGTACAGTATGGTAGCCGAGTGACTTTAATGTCGCAAGTAAGGTGCGTGCACCTGCAGATAAGGTTAATTGAGCCTGAATCTTATCAAGTGCTTCTATCGATAATCCTTCAAGCAGTGCCACACGCTCGCTAAAGGAGGTATCAAAGTCAATTTCTCCTCGCATCGCAGACTCGGTGATTTCGCTAACTTGCTCACCAATATTGGCATGTTTGGCGAGCTCATTAATCACTTCTTGCTCGATAAGCGTTGAGTCCATATCAAACACAGCAATACGGTGCGGACGTAGCATATTGGCCAGCGATACGATATGACAGTCAATGGCTGCATCACCACCAAGGGTATCAGTAATTGGTAGGGTATCGATAAACTGGCGCAGATGTGAAGTTATGCCATCATCTAACAGATGCGCGGCAGCATTCTTTTTGCCAGGCTGCATGGTTTTGGTATCCGCAGGCATGAGGATGTAGCGATAAGTGAGTACCGAGGTCAAACGGTCGCTGCCGGTTTGGTCATCTAGATTATCGGTGCTACGTACCACTTTGATAAGCTGCCAAAGCGGGTTTTGGGCATCCCAATCATCAATATGGGCCTCAAAAGCGGCCTTCTTCTCTTCATAAGAGTCGCCAGCACGTAACGCTTGCTCTTGCACCACCACAGATAGAGCGAAAACAGGTAGCGCCTCTAACTGTTCGATTAGATGCAAAGAGATTTTGCCCTGACTTTGGCTGTCATTATCCAGATTAACATCATCAAAACGCAGGTGACTGGGTAACAAATCATTAGCTTGTTGCAAAGCGCTCAACCACGACTTTAAATGTGCGGTCATGCCGGCACCGAAGGTCGCAAAGTTGGCTTCGGCGTCTGATATGGTGTTTGAAGTGGTTTGATGGGCCAAAAAGTCATTATTTTGGTTATTAGTTGTAGTATTTTTTGTCATGGCGAGCTAAGCCCCTTGTAAGCGTAAGCAAGATTAGGAATAATAGGGCGTGCTCAAAATTGAAGCACCTCCTACCTATTAACAAAAGTTTAGCATAACATGACCTATTTAGCGCCACGGCAAGGCTTGTTTGCCATAATTATTCTCATTAGCTTCTTTATTCAGACCACGTTACTGCTTATCAGTACCGATCAGCAGCTTGATGAGCTGAAAATGCAGACGGGCGAAAGAATGTTGATTCAACTTATTGAAGAGGTTAAGTTGCCTTTATTAAGTAAAGATAAAGTTAGCCTAAGCGTCTTAACTGGTCGATATACCAGTGAAAATAACGTTGCCAGCTTAACAGTGAAAGACATTGATGGTGAGGTATTGCTACAGACAGGGCAAGCGCAGCTGTTAGGCGGTGATACCATCAGTAAGCAAGTGATTATGGGTGACACGGTCATTGGTAAGGTCGATATGACCTTGCGTGATACCAGTAATGGTGAGATTATCGCTTCCCAATGGATATTTATTTTGGGTTCTTTTATTACCCATCTATTTATTTGGCTCATTTATGGGTATATTGCGCGTCCGACGCGTGCGCAGCTGGCCAAACTTAGCCGTGATGTGCAAGAGCGTCTGCGATTGCAGCAGCAAGAGATGGGTGTTAGTCGCCGTGTCGCTCAGGTTGACGACACCGATACAGAGAATCGCGGTGAAAGTGTGTTGGGTCCGAATCTACATCAAGCATTGAATCAATATATTCAATCGCATCAAGATGAGGATGGCGAGCAAGAGCCGGCAGATTCAGTCTCTAATAATAGGACATTAGGTCAAGCAGATAATACTCAAAAAACAACGCCTGCGGTGCAAGACATTTTGACCAAAATAGATGATAATAACGCCAAAGAACAGAATCAAAATAGGGGTTCTGAGCAGTCATTAGTAGCCGCTAAGACTACGCAAATGACAGCGCAAAACAAGCCACGTGGTCTGATGTCAAATCGTCCGCTTGAAGTGGCGACAGTGCAAATACAGTTTTACGATCCTAATAATTTAATGGGTACGTTAGCGGCTGAGAAGTCCAAACCTTATTTTGCGTTATGTACTCAGTTGTTAGAGCGCACGATAGATGAGTTATTAAAGCAGCCATTATTATTCGGTGTGACCGTTAAGAACACGCCAGTATTTAATCAAAATGGCGCCACGGTTGAATTTAGTAACAATAGCAGCCATAGTAAGGCAGCGCTTGCGGCAATGATGCTTGCAAAGGCCTATGTCATGCTCAATCAGGTGACTTATATCAAGCACCGTGAGTTACAGCGTTTTGCATTAGAAGTGCGTGTCGGTGTCAGCGATGATGCGGCTAGTGATAAGATGGCTCAACTGTTACAGAACAATGCTGAGGCAAATGATATCTTGGCATTATTGCCAACCGCGGGTATCAAGCAATTAAGTGGGCAAATTCAGTTAGATAACTTAAAAAACCCAACCACCGTCTATGAGCGTGATTGCGCATCATTAAAAGGCGTTAGCGAATCAATGATGGACCGTTTAATTAGTGTCAGAAATGCGGTATTGTTATCAGCAACCAACTAAATAAAAGATAAGTATTAAAGCTGATCAACGCTTTCATATTGATTTTATGCAATCACATAACCCATAATCAACAGGTCGAATCAGACCATTAAGATAAAAGGAAAAAGACATGAGTGATAATGATCTTGATGATTTCGATGATGATAACTTTGAAGATGACGATGATGCCAAAAAGATTGATGAAGCAGAAGCAGAGTCAGCACGCTTAACGAGTCTTGAGAAGCGTCGTCTTATTGATAATATGTTAGAAGAGAAGCGTTTAGCCCGTGAGTTAAAAGATGGCTTTGATGACGACTTCGACGATGATTTCGATGACGACGACTTTGATGATGACGATGATTTTGATGATCTAGATGATGAATAGTTAACAAGGCTAGCCCAGTATTAACTGATCTGGCTGGCCTTTGTTGATCTTTGTGAGTTATAGTTCTTTGTGAGTTATAGTTAGCTAGTCTACAGCGGCGTATGTCTTTGCCGCTCATCAGTCATTGTTCATTTACTCATTCATCAATTAAGGCGTTGTACTAACGGGTTGCAAATTACTTATTTACTGCACTTGATAGGGATGACTCGTATCCGTTATTCGCTCTATACCTGCCTCTTATCTGCTCTCAGATAACCGCTGCTTAACCTATTTTAATTCTTATTAAATAAATCCATATATAACACCCAAAAAAGAGATTGCTATGACTTTAGATGAGCTAAAAGATTTTCTTGATTCTGATGCCAACGAACACGGCCTTGATAGTGTGGCAACCCATGGCTTTTTGACCGCAACTGTGGTCGGTAAAGAGCTGCCAAATTGGATGTCGCACCTGTTTGAAGGTCAAGACAGCAAGGTGGATAAGGCTGTTAAACAAGCGATTAAAGCGTGGCGTCATGCGCTGCTAGAAGATTTACAGAATGAAGATGGTATTGAGTTGCCGTTAGAGCTTGATGAAGACTCAGGTGAGATGGATTTCTCACCAGAATCAGAGCTAACGGCTTGGTCTATTGGCTTTGTCGATGCCATGTATGGCGATGAAGGCGTTGACTGGTTTGACGATGAAGATAGTGCTGAAGACGTGGCTATGCTGACGCTGCTGATGATGGTATTTAGTGGCATTGATGCGGTTGATGGTGAAGAAGATGAAGATTTGGCCGAAATTCGTCGTGATGATGATGCACTGGCGCAAATGGCAAACAATATCGAAGCCAATTTAACAGAGCTGTTCTTACTGTTCCATACCGAAGAGTAATCTGCACTTTATACTAAAGAATCAACACTGACAGGCGACAATCATGCAATTATCAAATCTTGAGCACTTACCTGGCTACGTTATTACCGAACGTTTGGATGTGGTGTACGGCAGTACAGTGCGCTCAAAGCATGTGGGTAAAGATATATTTGCAGGTCTAAAGAACCTCGTGGGTGGTGAGCTGACAGCCTACACTGAGCTACTTGAAGAGTCACGGCAAGAAGCCATTGAGCGTATGATGGTCAAGGCACAAGCGCTTGGCGCAGATGCCATTGTGGGTCTGCGCTTTTCCACATCTAGTATTGCTCAGGGTGCCTCTGAGCTGTTTGTTTATGGTACGGCGGTAAAAGCAGTGGCTGAGTCTCAATTCAATGCGTCAAACAATGCTACTTCTCAGCCAACGCCACCCTCTAGCGTACCTCCTTTACCCGCATCTGACGCTCTAAACAAGTTAGACTAATCGTGTTGCCAACTAACTGTAACAAAGTCAAATCCCATAAAGCTATAATGAATAGGACATCACATTAATGGACGTATTTCTTGATTTTTTAATCAACAATGGCGTCTTTATTGGCCTATTTTTAATAGGTTGGCTTTTTGGTCGCTTTAATGAACGCGATCATTTGCAAAAGCTGGCTGCTGCCGAAAAGGAGCTGGGTCATATTGTGGTGTCAAGTGAGCGCTTTTATCGACCCAAAATAGCCGAAGAGACTCAAGGCGCATTGGTCATGGGTAGTGTGGTGATTGCGCAGGATTATTTTAAGATGATTATTGCCAAAATTCTAAATTTCTTTGGTAAAAATTTGACGACCTATGAGACCTTATTGGATCGTGCCCGCCGTGAGGCATTAGTACGCATGAAGCTTGAGGCTCAATTTATGGGCTATAATCAAGTGTTTGGGATACGTTTAGAAGTGACCAGTATCAATGCAGCCGGCAGTATGGTCGAAGCTATTGCTTACGGCACAGCAGTGTATACCATTGATAATCCGAAGATTCCACCGCCGTTGCCAGATTTTTAAAAAGTTCGAATATTTGAACTTTTGAATGAGTTATTTTTCCTGCCTTATTGTCTTACCTAACAGACCCTAATCATACCAGCCCTTTTTAAACCTTTCTAAATCCTTTTCTTTAAACTTCTCAATATCGTACTGTAATGCCCGTGCCTTAAGCACGGTAACAAACACCACACCACCGATTGTGTTTCCAATCAATGCCAAAAGGATAAACTGTAGATAATCGGCAAAACCGGTATTGGTGTATAACACTCCAGAAAACACTTCAATATTGCCGACTATACTATGATGTAAGCCTAAGACACCGATACAAGCAGTGATCAATGTCACCAGTACGATACGACTTAACGTGTCGCGGGCGGAGGTGACCAGCCAAGCAGCTAAACCCATCAGCCAGCCTGCCATGATGGCACTACTGAGCAGTACCCACCACTCATAATGCAGGACATGATGGCTTAAATAATCGATATGCTCAGTAGCAAACCATCCCATTTTCAAGCCTAGCCCGACTACCGCTGCGCTAAATACCCATCCACCAAGTAAGTTACCTGCGATGACGATTAACCAAAGTCTAATCAACTTTGTGACGCTCTCTAAGCCCACCACGACTGGTAAGCTTAGCAAGGAGGTTTGCTCGGTATAGAGTAAGGATTGCCCGACAACGACGACAATAAAGCCGATAGGATACAGCAAAGATGCTAGTGTTATGGCGTGTTCAGTTGGCATGAGTGGTAATAAAATTGCCAGCACCGTGGTCAGCATAATATAACTAATGCCAATCTCCAGCCCAGCGATAAAGGCACTGGTTAACACTGATCCATTTGAGCGTTTGAGCGTATGGCGTGCGTCAATAAACTGTTCGATTAATATGCTGGCGTAGCTTTTAGGCTTACTATAGCTTTCATCTGCTGCTAAGTTTTTTAGGGTCTCTCGACTTTGTGGGTCAACATCATCAAAGTCCTCATCTTCAATAGTGTTGGTTAAATTTGATGGATCATCGTCCGTCTCGCTATGGCTGTCGTCTTCTTGTATCATTCTGTTATTTTCACCTGTCAAAGTGTCCTCTTGTGATGTCATAGGTCGTTGAGAAGAAGGGTTATTTGGTTCAGTTTTTTGAGTGTCTGCTGTGTTCATATTGATATTGATTTATCAGTAGAGGCTTATCAATTAAGTTTAGCCAATAGATAGAAGGTTGGTGTCGATTTAAAGTGCTTTAAGGTGTTTGGTTTGTCTTTAATCTATACTATAAATCTAGCTATACTGTTTCAATTGGCTTTATGAAGTATTTATTATTAAAAGAGTAATACCAAATTTAGAAATTAACCTTGTTTAATTGATTTATTCCTAAACTGGCTCAAATTTACCAGTTAAAATGGCTAAAATGAAAGCTATCTCAATTGCCATCTAACAAAATCCGCTAATCTGCGTTAAAATCACTCTACTATTAACTTTATTCAATCTCTAAATCCAAAAGACCACCAAAAATAAGACAATTCTATTATGAGCAATCCCAACGCAAATACAAATTTAACTGAACTAACCACCTCTATCCAATCTGCCTTAAAACAATTAGAAAATGCCTACAACCCTAGCGAAGTAGAGCAAGGCATGTACCAAAACTGGGAAGACAAGGGCTATTTTAAACCCAGCTTTGATAGCAAAGAGTCGTTCTCTATTGCACTACCACCACCGAACGTCACCGGCAGCCTGCACATGGGGCATGGCTTTAACAACGCCATCATGGATTCGCTAACCCGTTATCACCGTATGCTGGGTGATAATACGCTATGGCAGCCTGGGACTGATCATGCGGGTATCGCTACTCAAATGGTGGTTGAGCGTCGTCTTAATGCCGAGGGTATCAAACGTACTGACCTGACCCGCGAAGACTTTATCGATAAAGTATGGGAGTGGAAAGAAGAGTCGGGCGATAACATTACCCGTCAAATCCGCCGTTTAGGTAGCTCGGTCGATTGGTCACGTGAGCGCTTCACTATGGATGAGGGCTTGTCCAATGCGGTAAAAGAAGTGTTTGTGTGTTTGCATGAAGACGGTTTGATTTATCGGGGTAAACGATTGGTGAATTGGGATCCTAAATTCCAAACGGCATTATCGGATTTAGAAGTTGAAAACCATGACGAAAATGGCTCATTGTGGCACTTCCGCTATTATTTCACTGATAAATCGGTTAAGACCCAAGACGGCAAAGACTATGTGGTTGTTGCGACCACTCGTCCTGAAACTTTGTTAGGCGATACAGCCGTTGCGGTCAATCCAAAAGATGAGCGTTATGCGCATTTAGTTGGCAAAACCATCACTCTACCGATTACAGGTCGCGAAGTGCCGATTGTTGCTGATGATTATGTCGATATCGAGTTTGGTACAGGCGTGGTTAAAATCACCCCAGCGCACGACTTTAATGACTACGAATTGGGTCGTCGTCATGAAACGGCGCTGATTAATATCTTTGATAAATATGCCCATATCTTGCCAGCGATAGAGATTTATCCAGACCTGCAAACCCGCGACCCACAGCTTGAACCAACGCCCGAAGCCTACATCGGTCTTGAGCGTTTTGAGGCCCGTAAGCAACTGGTTGCTCAAGCCAAAACCGAAGGCTGGCTCGAGGACATTGAAGACTACCAGCTTAAAGCACCTCGTGGTGACCGTAGTGGCGTGATTGTTGAACCATGGTTGACGGATCAATGGTATGTGGCGATGGAGCAACTTGCCAAACCTGCGATTGATGCGGTGGAAGACGGCAGTATCGAGTTTGTGCCTGCGCAATACAAAAACATGTATATGGCATGGATGACCGATATTCAAGACTGGTGTATCAGCCGTCAATTGTGGTGGGGACATCGCATCCCTGCTTGGTATGACAATGACGACAATATTTATGTGGCACGTGACGAAGCCGAAGTACGTAGTAAATACAATCTTGATGACAGTGTCGAGCTACGTCAGGACGAAGACGTGTTAGATACTTGGTTTAGCTCAGGATTATGGACATTTAGCACCTTGGGTTGGGGTGACATCTCGGATGACAAACGAGTGCTTGAAACGTTCCACCCGACCAGCGTGTTGGTGACAGGCTTTGATATCATCTTCTTCTGGGTGGCGCGTATGATTATGCTCACCATGCACTTTATGAAGAATAAGGATGGTAGCCCGCAAGTTCCTTTCAAAAAGGTCTATGTACATGGGCTAGTGCGTGATGGTAATGGTCAAAAAATGTCGAAATCGAAAGGTAACGTGCTTGACCCAATTGACTTGATTGATGGTATTGACTTGGAGTCTTTGGTCGAAAAACGTACCAGTAACATGATGAACCCGAAAGACGCCAAAAAGATTGAAAAGCAAACCCGTAAAGAATTCCCCGACGGCATCCCTGCCTTTGGTACGGATGCGTTGCGCTTTACCTTTACTTCACTGGCTAGTACGGGGCGTGATATCAACTTTGACCTAAAACGGGTAGAGGGCTATCGTAACTTTGCCAACAAAATTTGGAACGCCAGTCGTTTTGTATTGATGAACTGTGTTGATAAAGTGGAAGAAGGTGAGGCGGCGACCGCATTACCCATTGACCAAAGCGCCAATCCTGACGTGTGGGAACTGCCTGAAAAATGGATTATGAGTCGCCTGAACTCGACCATCAGCAATATCCATCAGCATTTTGCCCAATACCGCCTTGATATGGTCAGCCAAGATATCTATGAATTTATCTGGAATGAATATTGCGATTGGTATGTGGAGCTTGCCAAAGCCAGTCTCAATGATGATAGTGTTAGCGACGAGCGCAAAGCGCAAATTCGTTACGTGCTACTTAACGTATTAGAGACAGCGCTACGATTTACCCATCCGATTATGCCGTATTTGACCGAAGAAATTTGGCAGACTATTGCGCCACTTTTAGGTCGTAAAAACACTGACAGCATCGTGATTGCCGACTATCCACAAGCGGACACTAGCCAAATCAATACTCAAGTCGAGGCAGACATGGCATGGCTACAAGCACTGATCGCTGGCGTGCGTAACATTCGCGGTGAGATGAAGCTGGGTAATGCGGTGCGTCTGCCTGTGCTATTGCAAAACATTACTGACGAGCAAACCGACAGCTTAAACCGTATCGAAAATCAGTTTAAGGCGCTTGCCAAAGTTGAAAGCCTGACTATTGTAAAAGAGGGTGAAGAGGTTCCTCTTTCTTCATCTAGCATGGTCGGTAAACTGCGTATCTTAGTCCCAATGAAAGGGCTAATTGACCCGACTGCCGAGCTGGCACGTTTGGGTAAAGCGCAAGAGAAGCTACAAAAGCAAGCCGACGGTATCGAGCGAAAACTGGGTAATGAGGGTTTCGTAAGTAAAGCTCCCCCTGCGGTTGTTGATGCGGAGAAGGCGAAACTTGAGGAACTGCAAGGTCAGCTTAAAGTGATGAGTGAGCAGATGGCGCAATTGAAGGCGTTGTAGTAGCTCATCCCGCTTTACGCTACTATCTGTCGTCTTAAGCAGGGCGAAAGGCTAAGGTTTGGTGCGTCATTCGCTAGACGCCATGCCACCCCAAAACCAAGCCTTCGCAACCTACTTAAGCCAACAGTATATCCGCTACAATCGGGGCTAAACCGCTCTTTCAAGCATGGTTAGGCTTTCTTCAAAGACTTTGTTTGTGACTTGTTCCTCGGCAAGAGCAAAAAAGATATAGGAAGATAATCCGTTTTTATTTCTATAGCGTAGTGTCTTTATTAAATAGTATTAGGGGCTTAAAATATTTATGGAATTAAAATTCATTAAATTATTAAGTGAAAAACTATTTAAAGATATTGAAGAAAGACTTGTTCTGGATGATTGGAATATTTTTCATACTTATACAAGTTATCTTGATGTAGATTCTCTGAATCTTAAAGAGCTTGGAGAAGATTTAGTAGATAGTGACTTTACTTCTTGTGTATTACACAATGATGGTAAAACTTGGTTCAAACAAAACGGAAGAGTAGTTTCTGGTAGAACAGTTTTTGAAGAAGAAGAACATAGAACTAAAGTAAGTTTTATTAGAGATGATTTTGAAGGCAACTTTGATAAGTTAGATAGCTTTGTAAAAGAGTCATGGTTTCAGTCTGTTCAATACAGAATAAGTGAGTTGAAGGTTTTTGAGGACAGTTTCTTAACAAACTATATAAGAATTTCAATAGGTTTAATTTCAGTCCGCACTAATTTTAAAAAAATAACTTATGAATTATATCCAACTATCAAAATATATGAAAATGGGGTAATAATAATTGAATTTAGAGCTATATCTCCCAAAAGAAAAATAGATTATGCAGAATTTATTAATTTACATTTGAATTTAGGTCTGAATGAATGGGAAGTTATTGAGGCACCTATAGCTATAGTAAATTTAGCAGCTAAGGCATACCATAGCTCTATGTTTTATTATCCTTTAAATAAAAGATTAAGTTTCATTAAAGCTGAAAGAATTCATAGTACTACTATACAAAGTATTAAGAAAAACGTTAAAAGCGGAGACTTTAATTTTGAGGTAGCCAAACTTACTCGTAATCCTAACGAGACGGATACATTAAGTTCAATAGCACAGACGATATTTTCAATACTTGGATATTTAGCAAGCAAACCTAGAACAGGATTAAGTTACTTACTGCTAGGACAAAAAGAGATTATTAAGGTTGGAGATTTTTGGACTGGTAGACCTTATACTTTTATTACTAGTTTTGAAGGTCAAAAAATGTCTGCTCCAGATAATCTTAATAGTTATAAAACTAGTCTAAGAGCTATCTTAATTAGAAGTACGGTCTATGATTACTCAAATAATAGACTAGATTTACAAGACTATAGGTATGCTGACGACTACTCAATCCTTTTGGATGAGGCACTTTCAATATGTGTATGGGCTAAAAAAGGTGTTCATCTACAACAAGAAGGGAATGATAGTAACAATGGAAATCTAATTTATAATCAACAAGCAGTTTATGAGTTTCTAGAATATGGTTATATGATCAATAGAATGTTGCTTCAAAAAGTCAGTCAGTCAAAAGACCTTAAATCAATTAATAAACTTAGAGTTGAAATATTAGACTTTAAAAACTTCTATAAAGATGCTCCAAGATATGGAGAAATACGAAATTTTATTGATTCGGCTTTAATAAAATATAAAGTACCAGACCTCGAAAACAGAATAGATAATAGACTGAAAATTAGGATTGAAGAATTAAATAATATTTATAATATGAGCAATAATGCCACTAATAGATTGATTGCAATTACTTTTGGATTAATCGCCTCATTTTCTTTAACTGATAGGTTTATAGAACCAATATGGTATTACCTAGAAATTCCTATCCATAGTAATCCGAACCTACAGAATCTATTTTTTATTATATCCTCATTAATATTTTCAATATTAGCTGTCTTATTAGTCTTCGTATTAGCCAGATTCATAAACATAAAAAATAAAAATAACATATTATTAAAGTAATGTTTAATTAGAGAGTATCACTACCATAGGATAAGTTAAGAAACACCGTTGAAATTTAATTTATATCTTTTTATTTACTGCTAAAGTCAATTTACTATTCCTCTACAAAGAATTATTTATTCTATAGTTAACCCGTATTGTTTAATAGAGGAAACCACAAGGACAACCAACCATGTCCATACCATTCTTAAAATCCACCCAAAATCAAAAAAACGCTATCCCTTCCCTAACAGCACAATACTTATCACAGGCTGTGCAACCTCAAGCAGTAATTCGCAAAACAATCCAACAAACGGACTCTAAACTTTGCCCAAAGCCCAAAACGATAGCGTTTTTTTTATGCCCGTTATTAATTTCATTATTGTTAATCAAACTGACCCATGCCGTAGGAGCGGTTTAGCCTCGATTGACGCGGTAGCTTGGTGGAGTGTGGCGCATACAGCGCCTTGGCTAGAGGTGGTCGCTCGAATGTTGGAACGCCGCTAGGCTTAGGCGCTGTGCGCCACGCCCTGCCAACTATAAGCAAAAAGCGGGAACAGCTAGCCTGTATTTAAACCTGTATAGCTAAATCAATTTTTCTTGGGTTTTTCATTCTGTAATGGATAGACCAGTTGCGCCACAAAACCCTCAGGTACTTTTGTATTTGATGTCGTCCCGTATTTTTTGGGTAGGTGAGCGGGCAGATGAGCGGTTTTGAAGATTACATCATAAATGGGTAGAAAGGCGGCAAAGTTTTTATCCCACGCTTCTTTTTCTGACGAATGATGCCAATGATGAAACTCTGGCGTTGCAAGCAACCAGCGAAAATAGGGAAAACGGAAACGGACGTTGGCATGAATAAAAATGGCATGAAAAGAGATAAATACCAAATAAGCATAGGTTGCCGCTGGAGAGAAGCCCATAAATAATAACGGAATATAACCCACAAAACGGTTCACAATCAGTTCAAACACATGCACCCGACTCGCTGCTAGCCAGTCCATTTGATGCGAAGAATGGTGCACCGCATGGATGCGCCATAAAAACGGGACTTCGTGCATCGTGCGATGAATCCAGTAACTAAAGAAATCCACCACAATTAAAATTTCTATAAATTGCAGTATTAAAGGCTGACCGCTGACAAGCTGATGCCATGTGGGGTTGAGCCACTGGTTAAATAACATCTGGGCAGGAATGATCGTAAAAAAACTGAGTAGCTGAATACCCAAATGGCTAAACATAAAGTATTTAATGTCGGTTACCCAGCCAGATCGTAGCAGCTTTTGCTCTTTATACTTAGCATAAAACCGCTCCATCGGAATAAACACCAAAGCGGAAATTAACAGGGTCAAAATAAAATAGTCCAAGCCTGCATACACACTACGGTCGTAGTAATTGGGTTCAATCTGTCCTGAGGCGAGCAGCGCTGCAAGGGCATTGAGTAACATACCCGCCATGCCCCACCGTTTAGACGGATTACGCAGTAGGCTGATGACACCTGAGACAAAGCCAATAACGATACTGGCAAATAACACACCTCGTAAAATATTTGTATCATATAAGGGTCTAAAATCTGGCGTGGTGAGCAGATTAGGGAATAAAAAACACAGCGCAGTAAGCGTAGTAAGGATACCTAATGACAGGGCAATAAAGGCGGACACCTGTCCCAAACCTTTTTTTATTTCACGGTCTTCTAAATGTCTTCGCAGTAATTTGCTCATAGGTTTAATCTGTTAATACAATTTGAGTTCAATTTAGCATTGTTTAGCAAAAATTATCAAATTAATTACCTATATCAAATTAAGTACCTATGTTACTCGATAAATTATGCATGATTTGGCTATATAGAATAGACATGATTAAACCTCAATTCACCCTTAGTATCTAACATTAAGTTTATTAATCTACCCATGGCAAATAATCCCCGACCATCCGACCACAGATAATAATACATTATCAGACGCACAGCTTGTCGCTATTGCAAAGCAAGACGATCGCCAACCCGCATCAAACACATCGAGAGCAATACTCGGTGTCCATAATGGCGTGAACGTCCTTGAGGAATTTCATTATTCAGATTTGTGTCCCGAAAATACCATGCGAGTCGTGCATTATGATATTGATGATAGCGCCCAATATGAGAGTGGCGGGGGTGTCACAAAATCCATCCTAACCCTCATTGCCATTACCGTTATGCCAAAAGACTATTGTTTCCCAGCCGTTATTGCCGACTATTGGGAAAGCTATCCTTGATAAGTGGTTTAAATCTAAATAGCCCCTGTTAGATAACTATCAGTAACCCGCAATCATTAATCAACAGCTTACGCTTAGTCATTAAAATTTAAGACCCAGACTTTAATCTTTACTCTAGTTGGAGTAAAAAAACGCCACTATAAAATGAGATGAACCCTCTAAGCTATGCCTAACTTAGGGGGTTCAAATCAAATTGAATAGGTTTTTAGTATAAACGCTCCATAACCTTAAACCTTAGGCAAAGTAATCTTACTAAGGGCTTCTAAAATCTGATCTTTAGCTGCTTTATTATAAATATCACAGTGTTGCTTTTCAGCATTGCTGACCGTTAACGCATTTGCTCTCACATAAATGCCTTCGTTATAGGTGCCATTGTCATAATTGATGACGGCTCTAGATATACCTGACGCATCAGTGGCCATTTCAGCCGTCCAATGTAGCGGGTTATTGTCAAACCATGAGCCACTTACCGTATTGACCAAAGGCTTCTGTATAGAAGCATAGTTTGCAGACTGTCCACTAATACTATAATATTCAATATAGTCACTATTGGTTTTTCTATTGGATATTACTTTACAACTGGCCTGATTATCAAAAGTGCTGATGGCTTTAGGTAAACGATTTAAAGCGTTAATAATTTCAGAATTAGTATCCGTTTTAGGTAAACTTTTAAACAGTACCTCACCAATGCTTTGAGCTGCTAAAGAGTTATCTTTATAAGTCGTCACAATGCGTAAAGTGTCATAAAAATCTCTAATTAACTGATTATTTTTAAACGTAGTATCATAGCTAATAACCGCTGCAATGGCTGTTCCGTCATTGTCCATATTGTCTAAGTAGGGGCCTTTATAGTGTCCCCCTTGTTGGCTACTAGCAGAAATCCCGTTAGGGGTAATAATGTGACTCGACCAAAACCTATATTTGTCAACATACTGCGTGTTGTCGGCAAACAAAGATTGCATAAAATAGTTGACGGAGTCGTAGTTACTATCTCTATTATCAACATCAGCTTTTAACGTTTTATAAACGATATCTGTAACGGACGTAGCCGAAGGGTTATCTTCATCAACTTCTGAATCAGTAACGATATCAAACTGATAGCCCACTAAGTCATCTTGAGTGATCGGTAGGGTTAATGGTTGCTTAAATACGGCTGAAATTATAGAAGGTTTAACAATCGTCGGTAAATTAGCGAGTTGCTCAATAAAATCATTTTCTTGAGTGGTTAAAGTGACTTGCTCGCCTGTATCCCCTTTAGAAGTCACGATACATGCGCCGTTATTGATATTATAAACCTCATTACGTGCTAACGCGGGTATGGTAACGTTGTCAAAATCGACGATAGGGTCTACAGGCGCAAGTAGTAGAGGCGTATTAATAGGCACCGAAACTTTAAACGTCCCATCCTCCAAACTGGCATGTTTTATATAACCTTGACCGCCTATCGTAGCGTCAAACAGGGGAGGAGATTGGTTGGAATCACTATCAATAACACAGCCAGTTACCACCGCAGAGTGTTCATTCAAGGGAATATTGATAGCCCAAATTCCGGTATGTGTCACTCGGCCTTCATAGTTTCCGTCATCATTACGCTGCGCTACGCCCTCTTTTATCCAAGACATTTTGGCTTCATCATAATACCAAAGCGCGATAGTATCTAAGTTTTGATCGGTTAGTGTACTGGGGAACGTCAGCTGCACTTCCTTACCGTCTTTAATCGCTAAAGGTTGACCATCAGCATCATTCAATGTCATTTCAATCACGCCAACATTGGCAAGGTCGATCTTGTTACTGCCATCTTTATCTTGACCAGAGAATGGTTTTGCTAGGCTAAGCATACCCTTTGCCGTCTCTGGGTTATAATAATTTATGGATAGCTTTGCTGTACCGTTAAAAGCGCTACCGTTGGCATTAATGATGCTGTCGTATAAAGTATCAAAGAAATTATAAACCTTAACGCCGGAATCAAGATGGGTAAGAATATAATCAGTTGATTCAACCAGTTCCGTATATTGATTTTCAGCCAAAGCAAGGTCCAATGCATAAGCTTTGTTAGGCACAAAAGAGACTTCTTTTACCAGCGTTTGATACCCTGGCTTTTTGACCAATACAATACGGGTGTCGGTTCCAGTAACATTAGCAGCGTCTATATCAAATTTATAGCTGCCAGACTTATCGGTTACAATCGTATTATCATCCAGTGTAACCTTGGCGTTTTGAAGCGGGGTACCATAGCTGTCTGTCACCACACCACTAAGCACATTTAACTCAGTCGCTTCTGGTTTTGGCGGCACTGTCATGGGAGGGTTTTCAACAGAGGGCGATGTCGTATTAGAGCTACTACTACCTCCACCACCACATGCTGTCAGCATTAAAATAGACGTTAAGAGACTAGACGTTAAGAGGGTGGGTTTATTCATCAGTATGTTCATATAAGGGAAGACCTTTAATAGAGAAGTTTGAGTTGCAGATAAAGGAATAGAACAAGTGAAAACTCAATAGTTTATCTAATATTACTGTTAATTAATAGACATAGTCATAGTTTTATGACACTGACTATGAATAATCAGCTAACACCAGCTAACAATCATTGATTTATAGGCTACTTTATTAAACTATATAGTGTTGTATTGCCCACTTTACTCGATAGTTTAGTCGATTATTTAGTGTAAACTAAATTAAAACATTGTGTCGCCAATCTTTAAGAAGCATTAAACAATATATTAAAATTCAAAGTTTACCAATGCACTTTTTATAAAGGCAGCTTTAATGGACTGAACCCCACATCTTGTACGGTTTCTTAATTTTTAAAGCTTGTGATAAAAACGGCTAATTTGTCGTCTTAGCTTTCAGTAACTTTAACTGTTCCAATAAAATCTTACGATTATAGCCTCTAAACTCTTCCCCACCACTCTCACGAATTTCAAACCCTTCAATGGCATCACTTGATGGCATTGTACCCGCATATTTCCCTTTATTATCTAGTATAAGCACAATGGGAGCGTAATATAGCTGACTTACATCATATCCTGTCGTAGCAATAGCCTCATCACCATTGGCATAACTACCATCGATGTGAGCGACGACAAAGTTATTCGCCACATATTTATTTAAGGCTTTGGCATCGCTAATATCCTTAGGTGTTACTTTTTCACGCATCGCCCACGTTTGAATATCGCCATCAGCGTAGCGCCATTTATAATCAAAAGTTTGAAACTGACCTTTAAAATAATTATCTATAACATGACACCAAATACACCATTCACCCCCATAAACAATGAGTACATTTTTAGACTCTTTTTGAGCTTGCGCAATGGCAGAGTTGAGAATATCTACTTGGTCACCACATTCATCATACAATTTTGCGTTACCGTCTAGACAGTCATCAGGTAAGGTAGTTGGAAAATGAGTGATAGGAAGGGTAGAGTCATAATTATTGCTTTCGCTTAAGACTTGATGCTGTGTAGCGTCGTTAATTTGAGAACAGCCAACTACCAGTGCGCTCGCTAAAATTATCAGATGCAGTTTTTTAAAGACCTTAAAGGTAGGTGCCATTATTATTTCCCTAGATTGATATGTACTTATTGTTAACTAACTGTTTTGACAGTTAAGTTTATAGAGTAAGTCATTTAGTGTCTAACAATAACCCTATTTAACGATAAGCTAAAGCTGCTACAGCCTAAATCCATAGCGGTTTATCGATTCTATTATAGTGTAAAATAACCCCTAACCATACGACCACAGATAATGACACCTTATCAGACGCATAGCTTATCGCCATTGCCAAGTAAGGCAATCGCCAACCCGCATCAAATACACCGTGTGCAATAATAGGTGTCCATAATGGAGTCAATGTCCTTGAGGAATTTCATTATTCAGATTTGTGTCCCGAGAACACCCTGAGAATCGTTCATTATGATATTGATGATAGCGTCCAATGCGAGAGCGTCGGCGGTGTCACTAAATCAATATTAACCCCGATTGCGATGACTGTTATCCCAAAAGACTATTGTTTCCCAGCCGTTCCAGCAACATATGCTACCGATACCCTGTAATTAATTACATTTGCAAACTGCACAAATAGCGTTATTATGAAATGGATCTTTTAAACGATAAAAATCAAAGGAACGATTATGAGTCAACATCTTAAGCTTTCTGCTGCTGCCATGATTGGCGGAGCATTATTCTTATCAGGCTGTGCCAGTACGGGTGCCGCGCCAACCATGCCGAATCCGCAAGGTAACAGCGGTTATCAGTTGCCTCAAGCTATCTCTGATGGCTATTGGGCGATGACCGAAAAAATGAGTGGTCAGGCGGCAGTGATTAGCTTCAAAAACGGCAAAGCGCATAACTACCGCTTTAACTGCCAAGCAAATGGCAGCTATGCTCAGGCCGGTATGGAGACTTACAACCTAATTCCTCATCCAAACTCAGTTGGCTTGAAGTATGGCAATGAGCCTGAATTCTCAACGATTAAAGTGATGAACTTACAGCCTAGACAGTCGCTTGTGTTAAATCAGACCTTCAATAAGGCCGATTTACAGCAAGCTTATCCCAATGGCAAAAACTATAACTATGTTTATAAATCACGCTTAGAGCCCATTTGCCGCTAGTTTAATAAATTATAGTTTTCGTCTTTAAAAAACCGTTATAGCAATACGCTGTAACGGTTTTTCATTGTATGACGCTATAAGATCGGCCAATATGAGCCACTGATGATACTGAATCTATTTAAGTTTACGCTATTTACAATGTGAGCCGTTTTTAGGTTGTAAGTGGTACGCTTAAATGAAGACCACTTTCACAAATGAAATAAGGATCGGTTATGTTAAAGCTATTAAACAAAACAAAGGCGGTAGTCGCTGTGGTATTAACCAGTTCGCTGTTTTTGACGGCATGTACCGTGACAGGTCTAGCCGGCGGAGTGACAGGACACTAAAAAGGACCGCGTAAGATTTTGATGTCACCTTATAGGCACAATGATTAAACCACCTTTATGGGTGGTTTTTTTATGCATTAATATTATTAAAAGTCGTTTCAAGCGATATAACTTAAAACCATCAGCCATTAATTTTAATAAAAATTAAGTATCATGCTTTGCCACGCATTCAGGGTTACTATACAATTGCTGACTTTTAAAAAGACTGATAAAAGGCACGTATTGTTATGGGTAAACAGACGTCAGTGGAACGACAATTAAAAGCGAAACCTTTGTTCTTAGGGTTCATGCTACTGTCTTTTTTCTTTGGAGCGGGTAATCTTATTTTTCCGCCTATGCTGGGCATGAATTCAGGTGTTAATTTTACGCCTGCTGTTATAGGGTTTGTGACTACAGCTATTGCGCTGCCTATGCTGAGTTTAATCGCTATTGCTAAATCAGGTGGTGGTATCTTAGATCTTGGTAGACGTGTTCATCCCATATTTGCTTATATTTTTGCCATTTTGATTTATCTATCGATTGGGGTGATGTACGGTATTCCGCGCGCTGCCAATGTTGGCTACGAAATGGGCTTCCGACACTTTGTTGAGTTGCCAGAGGGTATCAGCTTAATACTTTACGTGGTGGTATTTTTTAGCATCTGTTATTTTTTAGCACTGCATTCTGGGCGTTTGGTAGATGTGATTGGTAAGATTCTCACGCCTGCGCTATTAATTATAATTGCACTATTGTGTGGCTTGGCGTTTATTAATCTAACACCAGGCATGCAATTACCGACTGAACAGTTCAGTGAAAACCCGCTATCTGCAGGGATTATCGAAGGATACTTTACGCTTGATGCGCTGCCGTTGTCTGAACTGGGGCTTGGCTGGGTGGCACCGACCGTTATTATGGCAGGGGTTGGCTTCTTTGCTAAACGCAAAGACTTGAAGACAATGCTATGATAATGAAGGTTGTCCTATTTTTATTGATTGTCCTTTCATTATTTATGTGGCGGCGTCATCAACTGGGCAATAGGTCAGTGATATATGCCACAGTGATATGGCTGCTATTGATTGTCGCCTTATTATTGAGCTTTATGCTGCACCCTACGCCCTTATTGGTATTGTCTGAGCAGCGTATATTGATTATGCTAATCCTCATTGTGTCCATACTGAGCTATGCGGCTATTTTGTATACCACATTTAGCATGACGATGCCCTCCAAAAAGCTAATCATCACAGGGTGGTGCGGCTTAGCACTCTCAGTGCTGGCACTGGGCTGGTTCAAATGGCTTATCCTTTAAAACGTTTATGAATGGCTTGAATAAGCAAAACAGTTGTCTATATAAATATTAGTCTATTTTAAATAGTCATAAATCATACTTAGGCCCAAACAATCTAAGGACACAACACATGAATAGCAGGCGCACGAGCTGACAAACTGTCACACTTTATCCCTTGTTTACTCAAACATGCTGCCGTCATAATAAATGCTACGCTGATATGTACGTCAATCAATATAACCGAGCAGATAGGACGAAGAGGTGTTATGCAAATCCTAGATATTCATACCGTTAAAGAACAGTTAACCATGCCAATGGCAATTGATGCGATCGAAGATCTATTAAAGGTACAGCATCAAAACCCAAGCTGGGTGAAGACCCCAGAGCGTTTGGTGATTCCAACTTATAAAGACAGCGAGGATAATCAAACCGGTTCGCACCTGTCTATGCCCTCTGTTGTATTTGATGGTAATGAGGAATACGCGGTGGTAAAACTGGTCACTATCTGCCCAGATAACCCTAAGCGTGATAAGCCAACCACCATTGCGACTATTACAGTGTCGGATACAGCGACAGGTCAAACACTGGCATTTATGGATGGTATTTATGTAACCCAAGTACGCACTGCGGCACTATCAGGCGTTGCGACCAAGTATATGGCGAGGCCTGATAGCAGCACAGTTGCTGTGGTCGGTACAGGCGGTATGGCCTATGAGCAGCTTAATGCAGTATTAACCGTTTGCCCAAATATCAAACAAATCAATCTATGGAACCGCACTACAGACAAAGCAGAAGCATTTAAACAGCAGTTTATTGAGCAATATTCTGAATGGAAGGATAAAGGCATTACTGTCAGTGTCGTTGAGGATATGCAAGAGGCGATTAAAGACGCCGATGTGATTAACCTTGCCACCCGCGCGACTGAAGGATTGTTTGAAGTCGATCAAATCAAGCCTAGTGCGCATATTAATGCCGTAGGTGCGTATCAGCCACATATGAAAGAGGTGAGTGATTCAGTGATTGAAGCCAGCTCACACGTGGTTATTGATGACTTGGAAGGGGGTAAACACGAAGCCGGTGATTTGATTCAGGCCGATGATAATAAAGACTGCGACTGGTTTTGGAATAAGTTAACCGGACAGTTGATGGACTTGGTCAGCGGTGAGTTGGTTATCGATACTGACAGTAATAAAACAGGTATTACCTTATTTAAATCAGTGGGTGCCGCCAGTTTTGATGCTGCTGTTGCATTAAAGATTGCACAAGTCGCTACTGAACAGACGCTAGGCCAAGCCGCTAAGATATAAGCCCTGCTCTAATTGATCGATTAATTGATAGATAGCAATATTTGGTCGAGCGGCTGGATATTGCTTTGTCCTTGTTCTTTCAAGTACTGCAACTGTCAATCTTATTTCAACTGATTCACTTTCTTAGCTAATTCATTCTATCTTCTATTCATACTGGCCTATTAATCATTTATGACCGAAGACTCCGAGCAATATCAATACACAGGCAATATTAACCAACACAAGCACCCGCTTATGCGCTGGGTCTATTTAATATTAGGCTGGGTGTTTTTTATATTAGGGATCATCGGCGCGCTTTTGCCAGTTATGCCGACCGCGCCCTTCGTATTATTAGCAGCAGCGTGTTGGGCGCGTGGCTCAAGACGTTTTTACTTATGGCTGATTAACCATGAGCATATGGGAAAATACGTACGCGATTGGGAGAAGAGAAGGGCAGTGCCTCGCCGAGGTAAGTGGCTGGCATGTATTATGATGACGATATCAGGCACCATGCTATTCGTCACAGTGCCTGATGAGCTTATCTGGGTGGCTTGGGTCGTGGCGTTAACCTGTGTTAGTATCGGCGTCTATTTATGGCGCTTGCCTGACGCTTAACCCTCAAAGCTCTATGTATCGTAGAGGATAGTTGATATAAACCTTTGATAAAGGTTTTGAGAATTACTCTTTGACCGGTTTATCAAGCTTCACAACAAGCACATCACAAGGTACGTTTGGTAAGATGCAGTCTGCAGTTGCGCCATTAATCCATGCTGAAATGCCATGACGCTCATGGCGCCCAATCACCACCAAATCCACTTCATGCTTATGACAGTAGTTAATAATACCTTCACTGTTTGAAATGGCCGTGGTCACTTCTTGTCTATAACAATCGAGTCCATTACGGTTCAAAAAGTCAGCCAAGTCGCTAAGAGCGCTCTCACGGCGTTCATCGTCAATTTCATCATACAGACTGGCAGCTGGAACCATCTCATAACCAAAGCCAACGACCGTATCTTTAATGATGTGTAGGACAGATAGCTGAGCATTTTGCTGACGTGAAAAGATAAGCTTTGCTTTTTGAGCCACGACATCAGCGTCAGAGCGTAAGTCAGTCACTAATAAAATATGTTTATAACTCATGGCGATACCTATATATAGTTAAGTTAGTAAATAAGTTCGTTAGAAAATGAGGGAAGACGCTTGTTATATAGTGCAATACTCTGGACTACTGGCTCACCGGCTATATAACTCATCAAGTCGTACTTAAGATAAATCGTCTTCTATATTTACTATCATAAGCCTATTTTGTATTAGATGCAGCCCCATTTTACTTTCAGATTAGTACATTTAATCGCTATTTAACTACCTATAGGGTTATATAGTCGGTTTTAATACAGAGATAAAAGCTACGTTATAGCTAGAATAAGACATATTTGAGCTTTATATAGGGCTATATCAATAAGGTATTAGAATGCGTTAACCTATACACAGTGGGAGATAAGCTACTTTTGTTTAATAAAAATATCATAAATTGGGTTTATTTTTAAGTTATTTTGAAATAAAGCTTGCATAACCGTACCATTGGTATATACTGGGCACCTGCTTAAGAGAAGTCCTGCAGCAAATCATTACCTCGTAGTATTAGCATTAATCCTTCGTTTTAAGATTTACAGTAGTTGCTCAAAGCGTTACCGACCAAATTGGTCATTATGTTTTAAAATTAGGATTATATATATGTCAGATACTATCAAAGGTACAGTAAAGTGGTTTAACGAAGCTAAAGGTTTTGGTTTCATTGCTCCAGAATCAGGTGCAGACGTTTTTGCTCATTACAGCGAAATCGCAAGCTCAGGTTTCAAAACCTTAGCTGAAGGTCAAGAAGTTGAGTTCACAGTAACTCAAGGTGCTAAAGGCCCACAAGCCCACGGTATCACAGCAGTATAATTTATTACTCATACTGTGTAACCACAGATTGAGAATAGATATACAATAAAAAACGAGCCTCGCGGCTCGTTTTTTTATGCGTAAAGTTTAATCAGGGCTTGATTTGGGTGCGATCTACTGTTTTGCTTCTATCAATAAAACCCTTTTGAACAAAGGGCTAGAGTGATTACTTTTAACAAAGCCTTAAGTTATTTAAAGTTTATTTAAAATAAAGCTTGCATAACTGTGCCATTGGTATATACTGGGCACCTGCTTAAGAGAAGTCCTGCAGCAAATCATTACCTCGTAGTATTAGCATTAATCCTTCGTTTTAAGATTTACAGTAGTTGCTCCAAGCGTTACCGACCAAATTGGTCATTATGTTTTAAAATTAGGATTATATATATGTCAGATACTATCAAAGGTACAGTAAAGTGGTTTAACGAAGCTAAAGGTTTTGGTTTCATTGCTCCAGAATCAGGTGCAGACGTTTTTGCTCATTACAGCGAAATCGCAAGCTCAGGTTTCAAAACCTTAGCTGAAGGTCAAGAAGTTGAGTTCACAGTAACTCAAGGTGCTAAAGGCCCACAAGCCCACGGTATCACAGCAGTATAATTTATTACTCATACTGTGTAACCACAGATTGAGAATAGATATACAATAAAAAACGAGCCTCGCGGCTCGTTTTTTT
>NZ_JBXYJF010000059.1:0-940 GCF_057396245.1 Psychrobacter sp. CX16 | reverse complement strand
AGTCACTGGCTCATGCGGGCTAAAGATAATCTGCGTTACAGTGTGATTAAAACCTTCAGCGAAGGGGACTACTGGATACAAATGCCCGTTTCTCCTCAGGCTCAAAAGAAAAATCCAAACCTACCCGATACGTGGCAAGCTCGATTAATTGAGTGTAGTTATGAGGGTAAGACAAGACGATACATAACCTCTTTAATAGATGATAAACGCTTTACTAAGGATAAAGTGGTACAGCTGTACTTGCAGCGCTGGGAGATTGAGATGGCGTATCGAGAAATTAAGTCTGATTTAAAGCAGGGGCTATTATTAAGAAGTAAGCTACCACAGCTTGTGTTACAAGAGTTCTGGGGGCTTATGATTGCTTATAATCTGATAAGACGTTTGATGCGCTATATGGCAGTTAGAGCTAAGGTTAGCCCTCTACGAATTAGCTTTCACATGGCGTCTATTACGATTGTTGATCTGTTACGGTTTGCGCCTTTACAGGCTGCAGGTCTCTTCCCTAAATTGTTAGATGCACTTTTAGAGGAGGGGAAATTGTTTGTCATTCCTGAGCGCAGAAAGCGATCTTGTCCGAGGGTGGTTAAGGGTAAACCACAAAAATATCCAAAAAAACATACCAGTCAGCGTTAACTGACTGGCATTAATCCAATAATGGCCTTACCAGTTTTTAAAACCTTGAATCAACTGTCACCATTTTGACCACAGTAGCGAGCCATGTATTCCTATGCTTCCTAAGTGTGATGGTGTAATGGAAATGGTTATACCTTGTTTAATATCTTGATGGAATAAAAAAAGGGTAGGATTTAAAATCCGACGCTTTATTTTGATTTTATGTCCCGTCCTAAAATAAGTTTACGAAAAGGAAGCTTATAAATGGACAAAGCAGAAAGATCAAGGATTAAACGAACACAGAAAGATTACACACTCGGCTTTAAAT
>NZ_JBXYJF010000058.1:0-1572 GCF_057396245.1 Psychrobacter sp. CX16 | reverse complement strand
AACATCATAGCCTTTAGTCGCTGTCACTATGCCCGTGTTACCCGCAGCATCTGTGGCTTCAATTGATACATCTAGGGTGGTATCGCCATCTTTAACCAGCTCAGAGCCTGGTACAGCAATACTAAAGTTGCCGTCTTGATCCACCACTCCTGTGTACGCTTTACTATTAACCGTAAGCGTTACCATATCACCGGCACTAAAGTCGCCAGTTACACGACCGGTAACAGCAACATCTTCTTGTGCTTCTGTTGCATTGATAACGTTATCATCAGTAATGTCATTAATAACAAGCTGCGTGGAGCTGTTATTTGGCGCTGTCGTATCTGCTGTTGGTACAGTCTCAGACGCATCTGCACCTGTGTTACCCGCTTTATCGGTCACGCTTGCAGTCACATTAGTACCAGGTTGTACCTCTACGTTATAACCATTGACTAAAATAGTGTTGTCAACAGTAACCTCTTGCTGATCATTACCAACAGTCACTGTTAGGGTGTCTCCAACCTCAGTGCCCGCAGGCATATCGATATTGACTGTAATGGTGCCATCACTGCCTACATCTTCAGCGTTGTATTCACCCCCTTGACCGGCACTTGGTACAGGCACAGTAATCGTAGGGGCTTCAGGCGCATCTGTGTCCACTTTATAACCACGATCTGTACTTGCTGTACTGGTATTACCAGCAGCATCTTCAGTGGTAATACTGGCGTTAACTAGGGTGTTACCCGTTAAGCTACTGGTAGGTACATCTACACTATAGCTGCCATTTGCTTGTACTTGAGCGGTATAAGTGTCACTGCCAATGGTTAAGGTGACGATATCATTCTCATTAAAGTCTCCTGTCACCTCACCTGTGATCGTGGTGTTTGCCTCATTAGCCTCGTCGCTATTGATCACATCATCGCCTGCGATGGTGCCTATGCTAATGCTAAGACTAGGCGCTTTGGTATTAACATCATAGCCTTTAGTCGCTGTCACTATGCCCGTGTTACCCGCAGCATCTGTGGCTTCAATTGATACATCTAGGGTGGTATCGCCATCTTTAACCAGCTCAGAGCCTGGTACAGCAATACTAAAGTTGCCGTCTTGATCCACCACTCCTGTGTACGCTTTACTATTAACCGTAAGCGTTACCATATCACCGGCACTAAAGTCGCCAGTTACACGACCGGTAACAGCAACATCTTCTTGTGCTTCTGTTGCATTGATAACGTTATCATCAGTAATGTCATTAATAACAAGCTGCGTGGAGCTGTTATTTGGCGCTGTCGTATCTGCTGTTGGTACAGTCTCAGACGCATCTGCACCTGTGTTACCCGCTTTATCGGTCACGCTTGCAGTCACATTAGTACCAGGTTGTACCTCTACGTTATAACCATTGACTAAAATAGTGTTGTCAACAGTAACCTCTTGCTGATCATTACCAACAGTCACTGTTAGGGTGTCTCCAACCTCAGTGCCCGCAGGCATATCGATATTGACTGTAATGGTGCCATCACTGCCTACATCTTCAGCGTTGTATTCACCCCCTTGACCGGCACTTGGTACAGGCACAGTAATCGTAGGGGCTTCAGG
>NZ_JBXYJF010000057.1:0-1749 GCF_057396245.1 Psychrobacter sp. CX16 | reverse complement strand
CATTTGAGTTTGAATATGAGAACGCCTTTCGAGTTTCATCAAAGTTATGGGTGTTCTGCATAGAAAAAACCAGATACACGGGGTATCTGGCTTGTTTTAAATCATCAACCTATTTTAGGACGAGACAATTGCCTATTTTCATCTTGTTTATAGCAAGAAGAAATACGCCCAACAGGCAACAACAATAGCCGCCACAATGTTTAATGCCATACCAACACGTACCATCTCTGACTGTTTGATCAGACCAGTACCAAACACAATAGCGTTTGGCGGTGTCGCTACTGGCAGCATGAAGGCACAAGACGCGCCGATACCAATAATCATCACCAATACTTCAGTCGGCAGGCCCATTTGTTCAGCAATGGCGACAAAAACTGGCACCAATAAAGCAGCTGATGCAGTATTAGACGCAAATTCTGTCAAAAAGATAATAAAGGCTGCAATCACTAACATCACTAAGAATAACGGTGTCGTCATTAAGGCATTCGCTACAGTCTCCCCCATTACAAGAGATGCACCCGATGCCTTTAAGATATTAGATAAGGCGATACCACCCCCGAATAGCATGAGCACGCCCCAATCGGTATTATCAGACACTTGCTTCCAAGACACCAAACCAAAGCTAACCACAGCTACAGCTGCTGCCAAAGCAATAATAGAGTCCATGTCACTGATATTAAGCATCTCACCTAATTTGCTACCAAATACCCATGATAAAGCGGTGGCCAAAAAGATAATAATCGTAATTACTCTAGGCTTGGTCCATGGAATATCCGGCTGATTAACGCTACTGATTGTAAATACCCCATTCTTAACACAACATCATCGTAGAATAATTAAGCCACCTGCCTGTACTCAGCAGGTGTCATATCATTAAGTGAATCATGGGGTCTTTCGGTGTTATAAACCTTGATCCATTCTTCAGTCAGCTTATTGACTTCATTTAAATCATTGAATAAATAACAATCCAAAACCTCATTGCGATAACTACGATTAAACCGTTCAATATAAGCATTCTGATAAGGACATCCAGGCTCAATATAGTCAATATAAATACCATGAGCTGATGCCCAGTCAGTAAACACTTTAGAGGTAAACTCACTGCCATTATCCACACGAATCTGCTTAGGATAGCCATGCCACTCGGCTAACTGGTCAAGGTAGCGAATCACTCGGAGTGAGGGAATACTGGTACCAATATCAATGCCGAGTACTTCGCGGTTATAATCATCAATCACATTAAAGGTGCGAAAGCGAATATTGTTGTATAGGCTGTCGCTCATGAAATCCATTGACCAAGTATGTCCCAATGCATTTGGTACACTTAACGGCTGAGGATTGCGTGTTGGTAGACGTCTTTTAGACTTACCACGTAGGTTTAAGTTTAACGCTGTATAAACACGATGTACGCGCTTATGATTCCATGAATAGCCAAGCTTGCGTATACGCTTAAAACACTTTGGGAAACCCCAACTATTGTGCTTATCTGTTAGCTCATTTAAAACCTCAATAATTTCACTATCATCAGATAGTTTAGGCTTATAGTAGTAAGCAGTTCGACTGATGCAGACGACCTGACAACTCAATGCAATACTGATACCATACTGCGCCTGTAACTCTTGCGCCCAGACTTTGCGCGCGAGGGCAGGCGCTATAGCTTTTTTATGATCTCTTCCTGCATCTGCGCTTTGAGGCTTAAATCAGCAAACATCTGTTTAAGCCTACGGTTTTCTTCTTCAAGCTCTTTTA
>NZ_JBXYJF010000056.1:0-2417 GCF_057396245.1 Psychrobacter sp. CX16 | reverse complement strand
ACCCTTGATGTGACCGCAACGATTACGGATCAAGCGGGTAACGAGAGTGCGCCTTTAACAGACAGCGCCACTACAAACACCAGTGCGCCAGACGCACCCACTGCCGTGACGATCGGTAACGGTGATGAGTTTATCACTGCCGATGAGATTGACGCAGACGGTAAGGTTGAGGTGACCGTTGGTCTACCAGCAGATGCGGTAGCAGGTAACATCGTGACCGTTAATGGCGTTGAAACTGTACTGACAGAAGACGACATTACTGCTGGTGAAATCACCACCAAAGTAACGGCTCCAGCAGAAGGTGAGACGCTTGACGTAACAGCGACCATCACTGACGAGGCAGGCAATCCAAGCGCCGAAGTGACAGACAGTGCGGATACCGATACCACAGCCCCTAAAGTACCGACTAAAGTTGACATTGGTAATGGAGATGACTTTATCACTGCCGATGAAATTGACGCAGACGGTAACGTTGAGGTGACAGTAGGCTTACCAGCAGGCGTTGAAGCAGGTGACATCGTCACGATTAATGGTACTAAAGTTGAAGTAACAGAAGACGCTATCACAGCCGGTGAGGTAACGACCAAAGTAACCGCTCCTGTAGATGGTGATACTCTTGATGTGACTGCAACGATTACGGATCAAGCGGGTAACGAGAGTGCCCCTGTAGCAGACAGCGCTACCACAAACACCAGTGCGCCAGACGCACCCACTGCCGTAACTATTGGTAACGGTGATGAGTTTATCACTGCTGATGAGATTGACGCAGACGGTAAGGTTGAGGTGACCGTTGGTCTACCAGCAGATGCGGTAGCAGGTAACATCGTGACCGTTAATGGCGTTGAAACTGTACTGACAGAAGGCGACATTACGGCTGGTGAAATCACCACCAAAGTAACGGCTCCAGCAGAAGGTGAGACGCTTGACGTAACAGCGACCATCACTGACGAGGCAGGCAATCCAAGCGCCGAAGTGACAGACAGTGCGGATACCGATACCACAGCCCCTAAAGTACCGACTAAAGTTGACATTGGTAATGGAGATGACTTTATCACTGCCGATGAAATTGACGCAGACGGTAACGTTGAGGTGACAGTAGGCTTACCAGCAGGCGTTGAAGCAGGCGACATCGTCACGATTAACGGTACTAAGGTTGAAGTAACAGAAGAGGCTATCACAGCCGGTGAGGTAACCACCAAAGTAACCGCTCCTGCAGACGGTGAGACCCTTGATGTGACCGCAACGATTACGGATCAAGCGGGTAACGAGAGTGCGCCTGTTGATGAGAGTGCTCAAGTCGATACTACTAAGCCCAGTAACGCACCAACTGTTAATGAAATTGAAACAAACGACACTACTCCAATACTGACTGGAACAGCAATCCTTGAAGAGGGTGATATTCTTCAGGTGGTTGTTGGTGGTGCAACTTATGAAGTGACGCCGAATGCCAATAATGAATGGACATTAGATACTGAGACTGCTGTACCAGTATCAGGAGAGTTTACACCTCTGACGGAAGGTAATTATGAGGTTGTTGCAACGATTATTGATTCTGCAAATAATAAAACTGATGATTTAAGTAGTAATGAAATAGTCATTGATACTACTATCACTAAGCCTACCATTGAACTTGCTACAGATTCAGGTTCCGATGCAACAGATGGCATTACCAACAGTGGTATCCTAACCATCGATAGTAAGGGTGACACCATTGACTCAGTGGTCGGCACCTTAGCAGATGGTACGACGGTTAACGCGGTTAAAAATACAGAAGGCAACTATGTGCTACCGGAAGGCGAGTACACAGATGTTGTAGTAACCACCACTGATGCTGCGGGTAATACTGCTACAGCAAGTGCAGGAGCTATCACGGTAGATACATTAATCGATGACCCAGCTATTAGCCTAACCACTGATTCAGGTACCGTAATTGATGACGGCATTACCAATGATGGCACCTTAAGCATCACCGACAATGGCGACACTATCCAATCAGTAGTAGCGACCAAAGCGGACGGTAGTGAAGAGACCATTAACTTAGTCAATGGTAGCTATGTCTTGCCAGAAGGTAAGTACACTGATGTCACTGTAACTACGGTTGACACCGCAGGTAACACCTCTACAGCAAGTACTGGTGCCATTACCGTAGACAGCTCTATTACTGATCCGACGATAGAACTTGCTACAGATTCAGGTTCCGATGCAACAGATGGCATTACCAACAGTGGTATCCTAACCATCGATAGTAAGGGTGACACCATTGACTCAGTGGTCGGCACCTTAGCAGATGGTACGACGGTTAACGCGGTTAAAAATACAGAAGGCAACTATGTGCTACCGGAAGGCGAGTACACAGATGTTGTAGTAACCACCAGTGATGCTGCGGGTAATACTGCTACAGCAAGTGCAGGAGCTAT
>NZ_JBXYJF010000055.1:0-2885 GCF_057396245.1 Psychrobacter sp. CX16 | reverse complement strand
TCTTCGGTAATACTGTCTATACTAATAGTATTGGTTTCAGGATCTGTCGTATCAACCTTAACAACCTGGGTATCAACTGCTCCCACATTACCGGCTATATCCACAATGCGCGTTTGAACGTTATAGGTTCCCTCTGCTAGAGTTTCACCTTTATTATCATAGCTCCAGGTTGTTCCTGTGGTCGTGGCATCTAGCCATGTTCCATTTATGTTAATTTGAACTTTCTCATTACCTGTTAGTGCATTAGCTAAGGTACCACTAAACTCTAGCGTTTGGTCATTGGTTATAAAGTCACTAGCTGTACCTGTATCCTCAGTGATACTGGTAATATCAATGGTATTAGTTGCTGGGCCAGTAAGATCAATCTTTACAGTCTGACTGTCTGTATCACCTACATTGCCTGCTGTATCTACAATACGTGCTTGTACATTGTAGTCATCTGCTGCCAACGTTATAGCTGTATTGTCATAGCTCCAAGTTGTACCAGTAGTCGTGGCATCTAACCATGTTCCATTTATATTAATCTGTACTTTTTCATCAGTTCCTAGTTCATTGGCTAAGGTACCTTCGAACTTTAAAGTACGGTCATTAGTAATAAAGTCATCTGATGCACTACCTGTATCGTCAGTGATACTAGTAATTTCAATGGTGTTAGTCTCTGGCGCAGTAGTGTTGATAACCACATCTTGATTGTCCGTCGCGCCTACGTTACCAGCGGTATCAACAATTCGTGCTTTAACGTTGGTGGTGCCTTCATCTAATGTTATAGCTGTATTATCATATGACCAACTGGTACCATTCGTCGTTGCATCGACCCAGGTTGTTCCATTATCCAGACTAATTTGTACTTTCTCATCATCTCCTAAAGGATTCGCTAAAGTACCATTAAACTCTAAAGTCTGGTCTTTGGTAATGAAGTCAGTTGTACTGCTACCTGTGTCAGTGGTGATTCCAGTAATTTCAATATTATTCGTTGCTGGAGGTGTGGTGTCAATTTTACCGTCTTGACTATCCGTAGCTCCTACATTACCTGCGGTGTCTACTATTCGAGCATGTACTGTGTAATCGCCAGGCGGCAAAGTTTCAGCTGTATTATCAAATGTCCAAGTTGTTGTACCTGCTGTATAATCGGCATTATCCCAGTTAATCCCATCTAGGCTAACTTGAACTTTCTCATCAGCTGCTAGTGCTTTGTTTAAGCTACCTTTTAAGATTAACTCTTGGTCCTTAGTAATGTAGTCAGAATCTGAGCTACCAGTATCTTCGGTAATACTGTCTATACTAATAGTATTGGTTTCAGGATCTGTCGTATCAACCTTAACAGTCTGTGCATCAACTGCTCCCACATCACCAGCTAGATCCACAATACGCACTTTAACTTTGTATTCACCATCTGCCAAAGCATTACCCGTATTATCATACGACCAGGTTGTCTCTCCTGCAGTATAAGCAGCATCTATCCACGTAGCACCGTCATCAAGACTAATTTGTACTTTCGCATCATCAACTAATGCATCTCTTAATGTTCCGTTAAACACTAAAGTGGAATCATTAGTAATAAAGTCTTCAGTATCAAGCCCTGTATCTTCAGTAATGCTTGAAATCTCAATAACATTTTCTTTTGGTGGTGTGATGTCAATCTTAACCAATTGATCATCCGTTGCTCCCACATTACCTGCTGTATCTACAATACGTGCTTGTACATTGTAGTTAGCTTCTGCCAACGTTATAGCTGTATTGTCATAGCTCCAGGTTGTTCCTGTGGTCGTGGCATCTAGCCATGTTCCATTTATATTAATCTGTACTTTTTCATCAGTTCCTAGTTCATTGGCTAAGGTACCTTCGAACTTTAAAGTACGGTCATTGGTAATAAAGTCATCTGATGCACTACCTGTATCGTCAGTGATACTAGTAATTTCAATGGTGTTTGCCACTGGATCGGTAGTATCAATCTTAACAACTTGAGTATCTGTTGCTCCAACAACACCGGAAGTTCCTACAATTCGTACTTTAACTGTATACTCTCCTTCATCTAATGTTATAGCTGTATTATCATATGACCAACTGGTACCATTCGTCGTTGCATCGACCCAGGTTGTTCCATTATCCAGACTAATTTGTACTTTCTCATCATTTCCTAAAGGATTCGCTAAAGTACCATTAAACTCTAAAGTCTGGTCTTTGGTAATGAAGTCATCTGATGCACTACCTGTATCGACAGTGATACTTGCAATATCAATAGTATTAGGTTGTAAAATACCATTATCTATTGTGAGCGATTGGCTATCAGTAACCCCTAAATTACCTGCAGTATCTACAATACGAGCTTGTACATTGTAATTACCATCTGCCAAAATCTCACTACTATTATCAAACGACCAGGTTGTTGTACCTGCTGTATAATCGGCATCCTCCCAGTTAATCCCATCTAGGCTGACTTGAACTTTCTCATCAACTGCTAGTGCTTTGTTTAAGCTACCTTTAAATAATAATGTCTGATCACTTGTAACGAAATCAGAATCTGAGCTACCAGTATCTTCGGTAATACTGTCTATACTAATAGTATTGGTTTCAGGATCTGTCGTATCAACCTTAACAACCTGGGTATCAACTGCTCCCACATTACCGGCTATATCCACAATGCGCGTTTGAACGTTATAGGTTCCCTCTGCTAGAGTTTCACCTTTATTATCATAGCTCCAGGTTGTTCCTGTGGTCGTGGCATCTAGCCATGTTCCATTTATGTTAATTTGAACTTTCTCATTACCTGTTAGTGCATTAGCTAAGGTACCACTAAACTCTAGCGTTTGGTCATTGGTTATAAAGTCACTAGCTGTACCTGTATCCTCAGTGATACTGGTAATATCAATGGTATTAGTTGCTGG
>NZ_JBXYJF010000054.1:0-4743 GCF_057396245.1 Psychrobacter sp. CX16 | reverse complement strand
ATACCAATGATGGTGACGTAACGGCAGCAGAAGCGTCAGATGCTGATGGTGTGATTACAGTCAATGCAGAAGACGGTAGCACCTCTGTCGTCACGCTAACGGGACCTAATGGCGAAGTAACCAAGACGATTACTAATGATGGTACCGATCAGCCAGTACAATTAACGGCTGAAGAGCTAACAACCTTAGGTGATGGTGACATTACCGTGAGTACTGTGACCACCGATGAGGCAGGTAACAGCAGTGATGCTGACACCACAGGCGGCTTTACCCTTGACACTGGTGCGCCAACACAAACCATTAAGAATACCAATGATGGTGACGTAACGGCAGCAGAAGCGTCAGATGCTGATGGTGTGATTACAGTCAATGCAGAAGACGGTAGCACCTCTGTCGTCACGCTAACGGGACCTAATGGCGAAGTAACCAAGACGATTACTAATGATGGTACCGATCAGCCAGTACAATTAACGGCTGAAGAGCTAACAACCTTAGGTGATGGTGACATTACCGTGAGTACTGTGACCACCGATGAGGCAGGTAACAGCAGTGATGCTGACACCACAGGCGGCTTTACCCTTGACACTGGTGCGCCAACCATCGCAGCTCAAACGTTAAGCTACAATGAAAATCAAGCTGTAGATGCAAACCTTGGACAAGTAACTGCTTCCGATGATGTTGGTGTGACTGGCTATAGTATTACAGCTGGTAATGATGATGGTTATTTTGCAATCGATAACAATGGCAATATTACATTAACCGCAGCTGGTGAAGCGGCAGCCGCAAATGATTTCGAAACTGGCACTAATTCATTCGTCTTAGACATACAAGCTATCGACGCTGCCGGCAATAAAGCGAGTGAAAAGGTAACTCTTGAAGTACAAGACGTTAATGAAGCACCCGTTATATCTGGTGATCTTAAATCGACTGTCGTTGAGAACTATTCTACGGTGATTGATAGAGAAGACTTATACTTTACCGATCCAGATAGCAGTGATTCCGCTGCGAATATCACCTTTAAAGTTACTAATCTTTCGAATGGTAATGTATTTGTAGATGGAAGCGCAGCGTCAACCTTTACAGGAGCTGATCTAGACGCAGGGCTTGTAACTTTTGTCCATGATGGTTCTGATTCTACTACTGATAGTAAAGCTGGTTTTGATGTATCAGTTGAAGATGGTAATGAAGACGGTAGTACACCAACACCACAGACGTTTACAGTCAACATTACGCCATTAGCTGAAGTTACAAATATTACTGTTACAGACGATGTAAATGCGACTAGTGAGCTACCTGGTACGTTATCGGACACTGAAACAAGTATTTCAGGAGTGGCAAGTTCAAATTATGGCGCTGATTATGTTTATTCTGGTGGTGTGGTTGCGGATTCTGATGATGCAACGCCTAGTCAGCAAAACTTAACGAATGACACTACGCCAACGGTAACAGTAACAATTGATAAAGCATTAGTAGAGGGCTACCAATCACTAGAGGTAGTTCGTTATACAGTTGTTGATGGTGTTACTATAGAAGAGCAAGTGATAACGTCACTTGCTAAGAGTAACGATACAGAATACACCTATACTGAACCTACTGAACTGCCAGCAACGTATGGTGCAGAGTATCGTTATGAAGCACGAATCATTAATATTGATAACTCTTCTTCGGTAGAAACCACTGAGGTAGATCCTGATTGGAAGAGCTTAGAGCAAACTGAATTTGTTTTAGATACCATTGAAGAGTCTTTATTGATTTCTGAGGTTTCAGGAACTGGTCCTCTAACTATTTCTGGCGTTAATGCTGAACAGGGAACAGTTGTTGCTTATAGCTATACTAATGAATCTGGTGAATACGTGTTTAATCCTAATGGCGGACCAGAAGGTAATGGCATAATAGCTAGCACTCAAGTAGATGCAGAGGGTAATTGGTCATTAGAATTATCAAGAGAAGATGCTCAAGCTTATCTCGCTATTAATGATGAAGATAACTACGATGGGCTTAATGCGCGTAATGCAGATCCGGAGGTGGATAGTAATGGCAATGACATTTATGATGAGTTCTTACCCTTAGGATTTGTTGATAAAGCCGGTAATGCCACAAATCCGCTTGATCCGATAAAACTGTATTACTTTGAAGAAGATTCTTTTGAAGGTGTCGGGAATTTAAATCCGCTGGATCGCCCTCGCGGTGCTACTAACACCGTATCTGATGGTAATCCGCAGTTCAATACTGTGTTTACGGATGAACGTGATATTATCTATGTGGGGAAAAATATTTCGTCCATTGGTAGCGGCACAAGTAATACCTTCACTGTGGATCTGTTAGGCGGTGATGACACCTTAAATGTTGGTGGTAATCTATTGGCTAATACAACAGTGAATATGGGAGAAGGCAACGACTCCTATATAGGTAGTGGTCTAGTGGGAATTAATAATACAACGACAGCTGTTAATTTAGGTACAGGAGATAACCAAGTATTGACACTAGATAACAATGGTTTGGCAATTTCAAATATTACTATTACTGCTGAAGGTAATGGTAATAACCTAATCAATGTTAATTCTGATGGCTCTGACTCAATTAATAGCAGTATTATTACAACGACAGATGGTGATGATACCTTGATTACTTTAGGCGGGATAGATAGCTCTACTATCGACTTAGGGAATGGTAATAACTCAATTACTACGTCAGGTCCTGTAGATAATGATTCTGTTATCAGAACGGGCTCAGGAGTAGATGTGGTAGAAGTAGGCTTGATTAATCGTGCCGATGTCTCTCTTGGTGATGATGATGATACATTGACTACTACCTCTTATATTTCGGCCGGTCAACTCGATGGTAGAACTCATACGGTCGATTTAGGTGCTGGTAATGACACCCTCAATATAGGTACATATTTGCGCGCTGGTACTGGTAATAGAAATACAATGAATGTCCTTGGCGGAGCAGGTGAAGATAGTATCAATATTGCAGAAGATGTGAGTTCATCTATTAGTGGTCTTGATAGAAGCACTGTATTATTAGATAGTGGTTCTGATAATGATACAATTACTATTGGCGGCGACGTCAGTGGTGGCACTCCCATCAATAGTAAGGTTACTATCTTGAGTGGTACGGGGAATGATACTATTCGTATAAGTGGACAGGTCACCGGCGGTAGTGGCGCTAATAACTCTGCTACTATTGATGCGGGTAATGGTGATGATAATATTATTATCGAAGGTCGAGTATACGGAGGTTTAGGAGGAACTACTGCAGCTAGTATTATCGGTGGAGAGGGTGCTGATACCATTACACTTGGTTCTTTAGAAGGTAGAGGCGCTACAGTCTATACAGGTACCTCTGAGGCCAATGAAGATAATGCTGTGGATACGATTACTATTACTGATATGAAGGGCAGTGGTATTGTCTATCTAGGAAATAACGATATTTTCCAATTAACTGGGGAGATGTCTAATGGTACCGTTAACTTTGCAGCTTCTGATGATACTACTACGTTAAATGCTGTGTCAGGTGGTACTGTGAATATGGGGGCAGGTAATGACACCATTAATGTAGCTAGCTACACAGGTGGTACTGTGAATACAGATGTTGGTAATGATATAGTTAATATCTCTGCTAGCATGACGAATGGCTCTATAAATCTAGGTGATGGCAATGACATCATTAATGTAGCTAGCTACACCGGCGGTAATATTAATGGTGGAGCAGGATTTGATACCTTGAATATTCAAGCTGGTAGTAGTGAGGTTTCATTGTCAGATGTAACCAATATCGAAGCCATTGATCTGCATGGTACAACCCTTGAAGTTACTGATGTTAATCGTGGTGACCTAACGAATGATATTTATATTAGAGGTGATGGGAATAACACAGTGAATATCGGGCGTCAGGCACTAGGTACAAACTATAGTGAGACTGGTACTCAAGGTGGTGGTACTTGGTCAGATACTGGGGATTTGACTCAAGATGGCGTAACTTATGATGTTTGGTCTAATAGCAATGGTAATGATTACACAGTTTATATCGAACAAGGTATCAACGTAATCTAGCCTCCAAACAATCTAACTCCACAAAAAACGCTCTCACTCTGAGTAATGCCAGTCAGTTAAGGCAAAAACCCGAAGAAAAGTAATAAAATAGCCCATCTAATAAGTAGATGGGCTATTTTACTATGAGACTACAAGAAGCTATTAATGAGACGCATAAAAGGATCCCAGACACCCTAGAACAATTTAGTGAATTAATAGACCCTGACTGGATACAGCAGGCCTTAGAATATACAGGCAAAGCGAGCATTAGAAGGCGGAAGCTACCAGCCGAACACGTTGTTTGGCTAGTCATCGGTACAGCCTTATATCGAAACCGTTCCATCTGGTATATCACAGAGCAAATGCGGCTTAATCTAGACTCACAGGCCTGCGTACCCAGTGCTGTTGTACAAGCAAGACAACGCCTCGGGCATGAACCTCTAAAGCAGCTATTTCATCAACTAAGTGCTCACTACCAAACGGAATCACTAGCCCAGCAACAAGACTTCATGGGACTTAGCGTCCAAGCCGTAGATGGCGTCGTATACTCATTGCCATACACCGATGAGAACCTTCAGCACTTTAGCTCAAGCAAAGGTAGGACCAAAGAGGCGCCTTATCCACAAATGCGTTCGGTATGTCTTATCAATACTGACACACATGAGATCATTGACACAACTCTTGGAGATATGGGTCAAGGAGAGATCAC
>NZ_JBXYJF010000053.1:0-5361 GCF_057396245.1 Psychrobacter sp. CX16 | reverse complement strand
AACTATTTAAAAGCTAAAATCAAAGAACAACTTGTGTGGATTTTTGCTGATTTAGGATGCTAAAAATTAAAGTTGGGGCTATCTCTTATCGGGGTAGTGACTAACTATAAAAATTATCATTCTTTAATTAGTAAAGAAACTCGAAGTTAATTCATTATATGAACATACGGAAAGCAAATTTGCTAGTAATAGGATGAGCCAAGTTTAGAAGTCTCTTTAAAGGACTTCATAGCAAGATTAAACTGAAGAGTTTGATCATGGCTCAGATTGAACGCTGGCGGCAGGCTTAACACATGCAAGTCGAGCGGAAACGATGATAGCTTGCTATCAGGCGTCGAGCGGCGGACGGGTGAGTAATACTTAGGAATCTGCCCAGTAGTGGGGGATAGCACGGGGAAACTCGTATTAATACCGCATACACCCTACGGGGAAAAGGGGGCGCTTGCGCTCTCGCTATTGGATGAGCCTAAGTCGGATTAGCTAGTTGGTGGGGTAAAGGCCTACCAAGGCGACGATCTGTAGCTGGTCTGAGAGGATGATCAGCCACACCGGAACTGAGACACGGTCCGGACTCCTACGGGAGGCAGCAGTGGGGAATATTGGACAATGGGGGCAACCCTGATCCAGCCATGCCGCGTGTGTGAAGAAGGCCTTTTGGTTGTAAAGCACTTTAAGCAGTGAAGAAGACCTTATGGTTAATACCCATAAGCGATGACATTAGCTGCAGAATAAGCACCGGCTAACTCTGTGCCAGCAGCCGCGGTAATACAGAGGGTGCAAGCGTTAATCGGAATTACTGGGCGTAAAGCGAGCGTAGGTGGCTTATTAAGTCAGATGTGAAATCCCCGGGCTTAACCTGGGAACTGCATCTGATACTGGTGAGCTAGAGTAGGTGAGAGGGAGGTAGAATTTCAGGTGTAGCGGTGAAATGCGTAGAGATCTGAAGGAATACCGATGGCGAAGGCAGCCTCCTGGCATCATACTGACACTGAGGTTCGAAAGCGTGGGTAGCAAACAGGATTAGATACCCTGGTAGTCCACGCCGTAAACGATGTCTACTAGTCGTTGGGGGACTTGATCCCTTAGTGACGCAGCTAACGCAATAAGTAGACCGCCTGGGGAGTACGGCCGCAAGGTTAAAACTCAAATGAATTGACGGGGGCCCGCACAAGCGGTGGAGCATGTGGTTTAATTCGATGCAACGCGAAGAACCTTACCTGGTCTTGACATATCTAGAATCCTGCAGAGATGCGGGAGTGCCTTCGGGAATTAGAATACAGGTGCTGCATGGCTGTCGTCAGCTCGTGTCGTGAGATGTTGGGTTAAGTCCCGCAACGAGCGCAACCCTTTTCCTTAGTTACCAGCGGTTCGGCCGGGGACTCTAAGGATACTGCCAGTGACAAACTGGAGGAAGGCGGGGACGACGTCAAGTCATCATGGCCCTTACGACCAGGGCTACACACGTGCTACAATGGTAGGTACAGAGGGCTGCTACACAGCGATGTGATGCGAATCTCAAAAAGCCTATCGTAGTCCAGATTGGAGTCTGCAACTCGACTCCATGAAGTCGGAATCGCTAGTAATCGCGGATCAGAATGCCGCGGTGAATACGTTCCCGGGCCTTGTACACACCGCCCGTCACACCATGGGAGTTGATTGCACCAGAAGTGGGTAGCCTAACCTTTTAGGATGGCGCTCACCACGGTGTGGTTGATGACTGGGGTGAAGTCGTAACAAGGTAGCCGTAGGGGAACCTGCGGCTGGATCACCTCCTTATTGACGCATCCGGTCAGCAAGAATTCACAACAAGTTGTTCTTTGGTTTTAGTAAGCTTTAAGCTCAGGGTCTGTAGCTCAGCTGGTTAGAGCACCGTGTTGATAACGCGGGGGTCATAAGTTCAAGTCTTATCAGACCCACCACTTATCATACGGAAAGCACTAGAAAATCACAGATTTTCTCTTACGAAGCTAAAATGTGCTCCCAGCACATTTCTTCACGCTTCTCAGGGGCCATAGCTCAGCTGGTAGAGCGCCTGCCTTGCACGCAGGAGGTCAGGAGTTCGACTCTCCTTGGCTCCACCATTTAGTGATACAGATTAAGAGTAATAGATAAACCAGAATTAAGTGATTACTGATTACTTACTTCTGTTTTATACAGAAAGCATATGACGACTGGATGACAGCGTTATTATTATTTAAAAACATAGATATGAGTTGTAATACGGTTGATACCTAATCTTTCACGTTTAGGTATCAACCAGTAACCAACCTCTTTAACGACATCAGTTGTTATCCCAAGAGGTTGGTTACAAAGTAAAGAGAACTGAATCAAGCGTAAATTATCAAGGTGATATCGTTATAATTACGGCAAACAACCGGTTAAGAACTAGATTTATGCATTGGTTAAAACACCTCGGATTACTTCGAGGTTGTCTTTAACCGATAGTAAATAAAAGCTTAGCTAACCAAGACTACTTGGGGTTGTATGGTCAAGTAATTAAGCGCACATGGTGGATGCCTTGGCAGTCAGAGGCGATGAAAGACGTGACAGCCTGCGATAAGCTTCGGGGAGATGGCAATAATCTGTGATCCGGAGATTTCTGAATGGGGAAACCCACCTAACGTAAGTTAGGTATCCTAATTTATTAGGAAGCGAACGAGGGGAAGTGAAACATCTCAGTACCCTTAGGAAAAGACATCAATAGAGATTCCCCTAGTAGCGGCGAGCGAACGGGGAGGAGCCGACTTAATTTTATGTAGAAGAACAGTGTGGGAAAACTGGCCATAGTGGGTGATAGCCCCGTATTCGAAACATAAATGCAAGCATATTAAGTAGTGCGGGACACGAGAAATCCTGTATGAAGATGGGGGGACCATCCTCCAAGGCTAAATACTCCTGACTGACCGATAGTGAACCAGTACCGTGAGGGAAAGGCGAAAAGAACCCCTGTGAGGGGAGTGAAATAGAACCTGAAACCGTGTGCGTACAAGCAGTGGGAGCGGACTTGATCCGTGACCGCGTACCTTTTGTATAATGGGTCAGCGACTTATATTCTGTAGCAAGGTTAACCATTAGGGGAGCCGTAGGGAAACCGAGTCTTAATAGGGCGAATTAGTTGCAGGGTATAGACCCGAAACCGAGTGATCTATCCATGAGCAGGTTGAAAGTGCCGTAACAGGCACCGGAGGACCGAACCCACTATCGTTGAAAAGCTAGGGGATGACTTGTGGATAGGGGTGAAAGGCTAATCAAACTCGGTGATAGCTGGTTCTCCCCGAAAGCTATTTAGGTAGCGCCTCGGACGAACACCATTGGGGGTAGAGCACTGTTTCGGCTAGGGGGTCATACCGACTTACCAAACCGATGCAAACTCCGAATACCGATGAGTGATATCCGGGAGACACACGGTGGGTGCTAACGTCCATCGTGGAGAGGGAAACAACCCAGACCGCCAGCTAAGGCCCCAAATTCCTAGTTAAGTGGGAAACGAAGTGGGAAGGCATAGACAGCTAGGAGGTTGGCTTAGAAGCAGCCATCCTTTAAAGAAAGCGTAATAGCTCACTAGTCGAGTCGGCCCGCGCGGAAGATGTAACGGGGCTCAAACTAGGAGCCGAAGCTGCGGATTTGAACATGTTTCAAGTGGTAGGGGAGCGTTGTGTAAGCCTGTGAAGGTGTGTCGTAAGGCATGCTGGAGGTATCACAAGAGCGAATGCTGACGTGAGTAACGATAATGGGTGTGAAAAGCATCCACGCCGGAAGATCAAGGGTTCCAGTCCAACGTTAATCGGGGCTGGGTGAGTCGACCCCTAAGGCGAGGCCGAAAGGCGTAGTCGATGGGAAATCAGTTAATATTCTGATACTTGTTTATGATGTGATGGAGGGACGGAGAAGGTTATGCCAGCTCAGCGATGGTTGTCTGAGTGAAAGGATGTAGGTAGACGGCTTAGGTAAATCCGGGCTGTTAATACTGAGATCTGATAGCAAGCTGTACTTGTACAGCGAAGTGGCAAATACCATGCTTCCAGGAAAAGCTTCTAAACGATAGTCATAAACGAATCGTACCCTAAACCGACACAGGTGATCAGGTAGAGAATACCAAGGCGCTTGAGAGAACTCTGCTGAAGGAACTAGGCAAAATGGTACCGTAACTTCGGGAGAAGGTACGCTGTCGATGGTGAAGGACTTGCTCCGTAAGCTATTGACAGTCGCAGATACCAGGCTGCTGCAACTGTTTATTAAAAACACAGCACTCTGCAAACACGAAAGTGGACGTATAGGGTGTGATGCCTGCCCGGTGCTGGAAGGTTAATTGATGGGCTTAGCGTATGCGAAGGTCTTGATCGAAGCCCCAGTAAACGGCGGCCGTAACTATAACGGTCCTAAGGTAGCGAAATTCCTTGTCGGGTAAGTTCCGACCTGCACGAATGGCATAATGATGGCAGCGCTGTCTCCAGCAGAGACTCAGTGAAATCGAAATCGCAGTGAAGATGCTGTGTACCCGCGGCTAGACGGAAAGACCCCGTGAACCTTTACTACAGCTTTACATTGAACTTTGACCTGACTTGTGCAGGATAGGTGGGAGGCTTTGAAGCAGATACGCCAGTATTTGTGGAGCCAACCTTGAAATACCACCCTGGTCATGTTGGGGTTCTAACTCAGGTATAACAATACCGAGGACAATGTATGGTGGGTAGTTTGACTGGGGCGGTCTCCTCCTAAAGAGTAACGGAGGAGTACGAAGGTGCGCTCAGAACGGTCGGAAATCGTTCATAGAGTATAAAGGCAAAAGCGCGCTTAACTGCGAGACCCACAAGTCGAGCAGGTACGAAAGTAGGTCTTAGTGATCCGGTGGTTCTGTATGGAAGGGCCATCGCTCAACGGATAAAAGGTACTCTGGGGATAACAGGCTGATACCGCCCAAGAGTTCATATCGACGGCGGTGTTTGGCACCTCGATGTCGGCTCATCTCATCCTAGGGCTGAAGCAGGTCCTAAGGGTATGGCTGTTCGCCATTTAAAGAGGTACGCGAGCTGGGTTTAGAACGTCGTGAGACAGTTCGGTCCCTATCTACCGTGGGCGTTGGAAATTTGAGAGGATCTGCTCCTAGTACGAGAGGACCAGAGTGGACGAACCGCTGGTGTTCGGGTTGTCATGCCAATGGCATTGCCCGGTAGCTACGTTCGGATTGGATAACCGCTGAAAGCATCTAAGCGGGAAGCCAACCTCAAGATTAGATTTCCCTTAAGAGCCGTTGAAGACTACAACGTTGATAGGCAGGGTGTGGAAGCGCAGTGATGCGTGTAGCTAACCTGTACTAATTGCTCGTTTGGCTTGACCATACAACACCCAAGTGGTTTTGTA
>NZ_JBXYJF010000052.1:0-5462 GCF_057396245.1 Psychrobacter sp. CX16 | reverse complement strand
AACTATTTAAAAGCTAAAATCAAAGAACAACTTGTGTGGATTTTTGCTGATTTAGGATGCTAAAAATTAAAGTTGGGGCTATCTCTTATCGGGGTAGTGACTAACTATAAAAATTATCATTCTTTAATTAGTAAAGAAACTCGAAGTTAATTCATTATATGAACATACGGAAAGCAAATTTGCTAGTAATAGGATGAGCCAAGTTTAGAAGTCTCTTTAAAGGACTTCATAGCAAGATTAAACTGAAGAGTTTGATCATGGCTCAGATTGAACGCTGGCGGCAGGCTTAACACATGCAAGTCGAGCGGAAACGATGATAGCTTGCTATCAGGCGTCGAGCGGCGGACGGGTGAGTAATACTTAGGAATCTGCCCAGTAGTGGGGGATAGCACGGGGAAACTCGTATTAATACCGCATACACCCTACGGGGAAAAGGGGGCGCTTGCGCTCTCGCTATTGGATGAGCCTAAGTCGGATTAGCTAGTTGGTGGGGTAAAGGCCTACCAAGGCGACGATCTGTAGCTGGTCTGAGAGGATGATCAGCCACACCGGAACTGAGACACGGTCCGGACTCCTACGGGAGGCAGCAGTGGGGAATATTGGACAATGGGGGCAACCCTGATCCAGCCATGCCGCGTGTGTGAAGAAGGCCTTTTGGTTGTAAAGCACTTTAAGCAGTGAAGAAGACCTTATGGTTAATACCCATAAGCGATGACATTAGCTGCAGAATAAGCACCGGCTAACTCTGTGCCAGCAGCCGCGGTAATACAGAGGGTGCAAGCGTTAATCGGAATTACTGGGCGTAAAGCGAGCGTAGGTGGCTTATTAAGTCAGATGTGAAATCCCCGGGCTTAACCTGGGAACTGCATCTGATACTGGTGAGCTAGAGTAGGTGAGAGGGAGGTAGAATTTCAGGTGTAGCGGTGAAATGCGTAGAGATCTGAAGGAATACCGATGGCGAAGGCAGCCTCCTGGCATCATACTGACACTGAGGTTCGAAAGCGTGGGTAGCAAACAGGATTAGATACCCTGGTAGTCCACGCCGTAAACGATGTCTACTAGTCGTTGGGGGACTTGATCCCTTAGTGACGCAGCTAACGCAATAAGTAGACCGCCTGGGGAGTACGGCCGCAAGGTTAAAACTCAAATGAATTGACGGGGGCCCGCACAAGCGGTGGAGCATGTGGTTTAATTCGATGCAACGCGAAGAACCTTACCTGGTCTTGACATATCTAGAATCCTGCAGAGATGCGGGAGTGCCTTCGGGAATTAGAATACAGGTGCTGCATGGCTGTCGTCAGCTCGTGTCGTGAGATGTTGGGTTAAGTCCCGCAACGAGCGCAACCCTTTTCCTTAGTTACCAGCGGTTCGGCCGGGGACTCTAAGGATACTGCCAGTGACAAACTGGAGGAAGGCGGGGACGACGTCAAGTCATCATGGCCCTTACGACCAGGGCTACACACGTGCTACAATGGTAGGTACAGAGGGCTGCTACACAGCGATGTGATGCGAATCTCAAAAAGCCTATCGTAGTCCAGATTGGAGTCTGCAACTCGACTCCATGAAGTCGGAATCGCTAGTAATCGCGGATCAGAATGCCGCGGTGAATACGTTCCCGGGCCTTGTACACACCGCCCGTCACACCATGGGAGTTGATTGCACCAGAAGTGGGTAGCCTAACCTTTTAGGATGGCGCTCACCACGGTGTGGTTGATGACTGGGGTGAAGTCGTAACAAGGTAGCCGTAGGGGAACCTGCGGCTGGATCACCTCCTTATTGACGCATCCGGTCAGCAAGAATTCACAACAAGTTGTTCTTTGGTTTTAGTCGTTAAAAGCTTTCGAGGAAGCAAGACTTATAGAAATTTCCCTTAAAGGAAATTTCTCTTGCGCTCGGGATGAAGCAGTGCTTCATCTATATCCTCGCTCAGGGTCTGTAGCTCAGCTGGTTAGAGCACCGTGTTGATAACGCGGGGGTCATAAGTTCAAGTCTTATCAGACCCACCATATTATTAGCATGGTAGATACAACAGCTTATTGTAAAAACGTTCAATGCGTAAGCAATTTTCTCTTGCTAAGAGTTAATAAAAAGAGCTCAGAAAGTAATTTAAGCTTTTTGAAAATCCCCTTTAAGGGATTTCCCTTGCGAAGCTAAAATTGCGATGCAATTTTTTAACGCTTCTCAGGGGCCATAGCTCAGTTGGTAGAGCGCCTGCCTTGCACGCAGGAGGTCAGGAGTTCGACTCTCCTTGGCTCCACCATATTTTAATAGACTCTAAAGCGAACAGTAAACAGATATAAGATAAACCAGAACTAAGCAATCAGTAAAACGATTCCTTACTTCTGTTTTATACAGAGAGAATATGACGACTGGATGACAGCGTCATTACTATTTAAAAACATAGATATGAGTTGTAATACGGTTAATACCTAAACTTTCACGTTTAAGTATTAACCAGTAACCAGCCTTTTAACGACATCAGTTGTTATCCCAAGAGGTTGGTTACAAAGTAAAGAGAACTGAATCAAGCGTAAATTATCAAGGTGATATCGTTATAATTGCTGACAAAGACCCTTTGGGGTTGTATGGTCAAGTAATTAAGCGCACATGGTGGATGCCTTGGCAGTCAGAGGCGATGAAAGACGTGACAGCCTGCGATAAGCTTCGGGGAGATGGCAATAATCTGTGATCCGGAGATTTCTGAATGGGGAAACCCACCTAACGTAAGTTAGGTATCCTAATTTATTAGGAAGCGAACGAGGGGAAGTGAAACATCTCAGTACCCTTAGGAAAAGACATCAATAGAGATTCCCCTAGTAGCGGCGAGCGAACGGGGAGGAGCCGACTTAATTTTATGTAGAAGAACAGTGTGGGAAAACTGGCCATAGTGGGTGATAGCCCCGTATTCGAAACATAAATGCAAGCATATTAAGTAGTGCGGGACACGAGAAATCCTGTATGAAGATGGGGGGACCATCCTCCAAGGCTAAATACTCCTGACTGACCGATAGTGAACCAGTACCGTGAGGGAAAGGCGAAAAGAACCCCTGTGAGGGGAGTGAAATAGAACCTGAAACCGTGTGCGTACAAGCAGTGGGAGCGGACTTGATCCGTGACCGCGTACCTTTTGTATAATGGGTCAGCGACTTATATTCTGTAGCAAGGTTAACCATTAGGGGAGCCGTAGGGAAACCGAGTCTTAATAGGGCGAATTAGTTGCAGGGTATAGACCCGAAACCGAGTGATCTATCCATGAGCAGGTTGAAAGTGCCGTAACAGGCACCGGAGGACCGAACCCACTATCGTTGAAAAGCTAGGGGATGACTTGTGGATAGGGGTGAAAGGCTAATCAAACTCGGTGATAGCTGGTTCTCCCCGAAAGCTATTTAGGTAGCGCCTCGGACGAACACCATTGGGGGTAGAGCACTGTTTCGGCTAGGGGGTCATACCGACTTACCAAACCGATGCAAACTCCGAATACCGATGAGTGATATCCGGGAGACACACGGTGGGTGCTAACGTCCATCGTGGAGAGGGAAACAACCCAGACCGCCAGCTAAGGCCCCAAATTCCTAGTTAAGTGGGAAACGAAGTGGGAAGGCATAGACAGCTAGGAGGTTGGCTTAGAAGCAGCCATCCTTTAAAGAAAGCGTAATAGCTCACTAGTCGAGTCGGCCCGCGCGGAAGATGTAACGGGGCTCAAACTAGGAGCCGAAGCTGCGGATTTGAACATGTTTCAAGTGGTAGGGGAGCGTTGTGTAAGCCTGTGAAGGTGTGTCGTAAGGCATGCTGGAGGTATCACAAGAGCGAATGCTGACGTGAGTAACGATAATGGGTGTGAAAAGCATCCACGCCGGAAGATCAAGGGTTCCAGTCCAACGTTAATCGGGGCTGGGTGAGTCGACCCCTAAGGCGAGGCCGAAAGGCGTAGTCGATGGGAAATCAGTTAATATTCTGATACTTGTTTATGATGTGATGGAGGGACGGAGAAGGTTATGCCAGCTCAGCGATGGTTGTCTGAGTGAAAGGATGTAGGTAGACGGCTTAGGTAAATCCGGGCTGTTAATACTGAGATCTGATAGCAAGCTGTACTTGTACAGCGAAGTGGCAAATACCATGCTTCCAGGAAAAGCTTCTAAACGATAGTCATAAACGAATCGTACCCTAAACCGACACAGGTGATCAGGTAGAGAATACCAAGGCGCTTGAGAGAACTCTGCTGAAGGAACTAGGCAAAATGGTACCGTAACTTCGGGAGAAGGTACGCTGTCGATGGTGAAGGACTTGCTCCGTAAGCTATTGACAGTCGCAGATACCAGGCTGCTGCAACTGTTTATTAAAAACACAGCACTCTGCAAACACGAAAGTGGACGTATAGGGTGTGATGCCTGCCCGGTGCTGGAAGGTTAATTGATGGGCTTAGCGTATGCGAAGGTCTTGATCGAAGCCCCAGTAAACGGCGGCCGTAACTATAACGGTCCTAAGGTAGCGAAATTCCTTGTCGGGTAAGTTCCGACCTGCACGAATGGCATAATGATGGCAGCGCTGTCTCCAGCAGAGACTCAGTGAAATCGAAATCGCAGTGAAGATGCTGTGTACCCGCGGCTAGACGGAAAGACCCCGTGAACCTTTACTACAGCTTTACATTGAACTTTGACCTGACTTGTGCAGGATAGGTGGGAGGCTTTGAAGCAGATACGCCAGTATTTGTGGAGCCAACCTTGAAATACCACCCTGGTCATGTTGGGGTTCTAACTCAGGTATAACAATACCGAGGACAATGTATGGTGGGTAGTTTGACTGGGGCGGTCTCCTCCTAAAGAGTAACGGAGGAGTACGAAGGTGCGCTCAGAACGGTCGGAAATCGTTCATAGAGTATAAAGGCAAAAGCGCGCTTAACTGCGAGACCCACAAGTCGAGCAGGTACGAAAGTAGGTCTTAGTGATCCGGTGGTTCTGTATGGAAGGGCCATCGCTCAACGGATAAAAGGTACTCTGGGGATAACAGGCTGATACCGCCCAAGAGTTCATATCGACGGCGGTGTTTGGCACCTCGATGTCGGCTCATCTCATCCTAGGGCTGAAGCAGGTCCTAAGGGTATGGCTGTTCGCCATTTAAAGAGGTACGCGAGCTGGGTTTAGAACGTCGTGAGACAGTTCGGTCCCTATCTACCGTGGGCGTTGGAAATTTGAGAGGATCTGCTCCTAGTACGAGAGGACCAGAGTGGACGAACCGCTGGTGTTCGGGTTGTCATGCCAATGGCATTGCCCGGTAGCTACGTTCGGATTGGATAACCGCTGAAAGCATCTAAGCGGGAAGCCAACCTCAAGATTAGATTTCCCTTAAGAGCCGTTGAAGACTACAACGTTGATAGGCAGGGTGTGGAAGCGCAGTGATGCGTGTAGCTAACCTGTACTAATTGCTCGTTTGGCTTGACCATACAACACCCAAGTGGTTTTGTA